>CAZJJF010000180.1:0-7963 GCA_964546245.1 uncultured Anaerolineales bacterium | reverse complement strand
CTTCACCACCCTCATCGGGGCCGAGTTGCACGCGGGCCAGACCGAGTTGGGCAATCTGTGGCACATTCTCGCCGTTGGTCTGCCCCTCGACTTCGCGCCCACGCTGCCCGGCGAAGACGGCCCCGCCATTACCCGCCGCGCCCTCGATGCGGGAGCGTTCGTGGCCGTCGCCCATCCCTATTGGCACACTCTCACCGAAGGCGACGTCGTCAGCCTGGGGGATGTCCACGCCATCGAGGTCTACAACGCCACGTCGGCCGACCACAACGACCGCGCCGATAGCTGGCACATGCTGGACCTGATGGCGATGCGAGGCCGTCGCTACTCGGCGTGTGCGACCGACGACGCCCACTTCAACCCGAATCGCTGGGACGCGGCGCGCGGCTGGGTGTGGGTCAAGAGTGAGGAACTCACGCCGGAAGCGCTGCTGGCCGCCCTCAAGGCCGGCGCCTACTACTCCAGCACCGGCCCCGAAATCTACGACATCCAGGTCTATCCACGCGACAGGGCCATCGTGCGCTGCTCGCCGGCCCAACGCGTCTTCGTCACTGGCAGCCAGTACCACGCCGCCAGCGTCCACGGCCACGGCCTGACCCATGCCGAGATCAGCCTCAAGACCTTCGCCAGCCCCTACGCGCGCATCACCGTGCGCGACACCTGGGGGCGGGCAGCGTGGTCAAACCCGATATGGCTAGGATAGATTCACCCTGCGCTTGATTGCCTGGCCGGTGATGATCAAAGACAAAGGACCAGGGACCCAATGGACTCACCCATTGGTCCCTGGTCCTTCGGCCTGTGTCGCTACCCTAGCGCGCGCCGCAACGCTTGCAAGTTCGCCTTCGTGCCTGCGTACTGCTCGCCCTTGCCCTCGAACTCCACCGACCACCAGCCGTCGTAGCCCGCCTCACGCACGATGTCCACACAGCGGGCAAAGTCGTATTCAGGCATCTCTAGATTTGCGTCCAGGTCCAGCGCCTTGGCGTGAACCATGCCGGCGTGGGGCGCCATGAGGGTCAGACTGTCGTAGCGCAAGTCGGGCGGGAAGTTGCCAAAGTCAGGGCATGTCCCGAAGCGATCCCAACCCACTGCCTCGCCCAGCTTGATGATGTTGGCGACGTCGGCCGAGATGCCGCCGTGATTCTCCAACAAGATACGCACGCCCAGGGGGGTGGCGTAGTCGGCTAGCTGGCGGTATGAGTCGATGGTGACATCCATATCGTAGGGTGGCGTCTGGCTGCCGGTATTGACGCGGACGCTGGGGCTGCCCAGCGCCGCCGCCGCGTCGATCCAGGTCATAATAGCCTTGAGATCGTGGGCGCGCCGCTTGGGATCGCGATCAGAGATATTGCCGACATCGATGGGCACGTTGACAAGCTTGAGGTCTGCGTCGCGAAGCCCGGCGGCGAACATGTCCACGTAACGCATGTCGGAGACGGGCATGTGCCGCGCCACGAGTTCAACGCCCTCGACGCCATCCTCGCCATAGCGTTCGCGGACGACCTGGGGGAAACGATCGAAGGAGAAGTCCTTGCCGATGTAACTGCGCAGGGACCAGGAGGAGATAGCCAGTTTCATTAGGAGTCTTCCTTTCAGAATAGGGGGTTGGCACGCGTCCCGATTATGCCCGAAGTGCGCGGTTTCGCCAAATCAGCCGCGCCTCTCGCGCGTCAGATGGGCGGCGAGCCGCTTGCCCAGGGCGATGATAGTCAGCACGGTCGGCCGCGCCAGCGCCTCGGGAAATACGCTGGCGTCGCACACGTACAACCCCTTCACCGACGTTTGCAGGTCCGTGTCGAGCATATCGCCAATGCGCACGGTCGCCGACGGATGCGTGCCGCGAATCGGGGTGGCGAATAGGGTCGACTCGTCGACGCCCGCCCCGGCCAGGATGCGCCGCGCCGTCGCCTCGGCATGGGCGAGCCGGGCGCGATCATCGTCAGTCAGGGGCTTGCTGAAGGCGTGGCCCTGACGCGCGTCGCCCGATACGTGATCCTTGAGCTTGATCATGACGCCCAGCGTGCGGCCCCAGCGCGGCCACGTCAAAGCGTAGCGCGGCCCCTTGAGGGCGGTAATGATGGGATACATCAGCCACGGGTCGATAAGGGTGCTGAGCATGTAACCGCGTTCCAGGTCTTCATAGTACCACGTCATCGGCGGCTCGTGGCCCTGATCGGCGCGCGGCGCGACGCCGTAGACCATCAAGGTCGCGTCGATGGCCATGCCCCGGCCGGCGTCCTGGAAGCCCGCCTGCTCGAGGATGCGCGGAGTGCCGATACCGCCCGCTGCCAGCACGACGACCGGTGCGCGCAGGCGGAACGACGTATGCCCTACCCGACCGCGCACCCCTGCTACCTGGCCGCCTTCGATGAGCAAGTTCTCAACCAGCGCGCCGGTTACGAAATGCGCGCCCTCGCCTACCGCCTCGTCGATCCACTCGGCGGCGTTCCACTTGGCCCCACAGCGGCAGCCCAGCATGCAGTGCGCGCCGCAATTGAAGCGGCGCGCCCGCGTCGGGTCCATGAACTTGGGCTGCGGCTGCCAGTCCATGCCCAGGTCGCAGGCCGCCTCGGCCAATCGCGTGGACGCCTCACCGCGCAGGTCGGGCGGCAGGGGCGCGATACGTAGCTCCGCCTCCGCCTCAGCGACGGACGCATCGAGGTCAACGCCGTACCCCTTGAACCACTGCGGCGGCGGGGCCGAGCAGCCACAGTACATGCTGGTCGCGCCGCCCGCCATAAGCGGCCGCACGATATTGACGCCCTCGCGAGTATAGAGCAGGGCAGCGCGGTCGGTATACAGCATCGCGCCCAGGTACGTGCCGTAGTAGGGGGCGCGGCGGTGGTCCTTGCCACGCTCCAGCGCCACGACGCGCCAGCCGGCCCGCGTCAACTCGCGCGCGACCGTGGCGCCGCCCGGCCCCGACCCGACAACAATGGCGTCGGTGTCCAGCAGTGGCGCGGTAGCCTGGTGCATCCCTCCAGAGCCTGTAGGCATGGTAGCTCCTCGCGACTCACATCCGACGGTCACCCCGACGGTAGGGGGCGTCCCGCCGCGACAATAGCGAAGATGCCTGCTGCCGTCAGCGTGACATCCGACTGTCACCCCGACGGTAATACCAAACTTGAATAGAGAAGCTGCCAAAGCGTCCGGCGCGTACCTCTGTCACGCCTTGCGTTGCGCCAAGTGTACCACAAGGCGCGCGGCGAGGCAGGCAGGCGAAAGATAACCCCCCACCTGAGATCAGGCGGGGGGGCTGGTGTCGAGCCAGAGGGGACTCAGGGGCCTACCACCAACTGCGATGCTTCTTTTCCTCATCTTCGCGGAGCGTCTCGGCCCGCTCGTCTACACGGCGCATGAAATCGTCCACGACATCGCCGTCGTCGCCGCGGCCGGAGCCGAGACGTCGCAAGATATCGGCGGCCCTGCGCTCAGTGTCGTCGGCCGGATCCTTCCGCGAGTCGTCGCGGCTATCCTCCGCCTCGTGCTTGCTGTCACGCCAGCCGAACATGGCTTCCCTCCTGACGCACACCCAGGGATTGACCTGTCGTTGACGTATTTAATCACAGACGGGGCAGAGAGTATTGGACGACTCGCCTACGTTGGCGTGAAGAAATGGTGACGAGCGTGAAGGTCAGAGCGCCCGCTCCAGGATACGCACCAGGGTTGCGTGGCTCAGCGTCACGGGATTACCCCTCATGCTGCTGGCCTCTTCGGCGCGGCGGGCAAGGTCGGGCAGGTCGTCGGCGCGGATGCCATAGCGCGCCAGACTGCCCAGGCCAAAATGCTTGACGCGGTCGCGCACCCACTCCACACCGGCCTCAATGGCGTCCGCCCCCCACTCGCCGGTCAGCATGCCGCCCACCTCGACGTAGCGTCGCAGCGTCGCGCCGGCCGTCGAGGGGCCGGCCTTCGCCTCCGGTTCCATCGCCCGCAAGGCGGCTACGTTGGCCGCCATGACCGGGGCCAGCAGCAGGGCGCAGGCAACGCCGTGGGGGATGGGGTATGCGCCGCCGAGGGGCGCGGCGAAGCCGTGAACCGCCCCCAGGCCCGCGTTGGCCAGGGCCAGGCCGCCGCACAGGCTGGCGAAGGCCATGTCGGCGCGGGCGTCGGCGTCGTCCGGCGTCGTCCAGGCGCGGGGCAGGGCGGTCGCTCCTCTGGGCAGCGCGCTCGCGATGAGCGCATCTGTCAGCGGGTTGGCGCGGCGGGAGACGTATGGCTCGATCAGTTGGGTCAGGGCATCTAGCCCCGTCGCTGCCGTGGCGTCGGGCGGCAGGGTGTGGGTCAGCAGCGGGTCGACAACAGCCACCCGTGGCAGGAGATACGGGCTGCGGATACTGGCCTTCACACCGTACTCCCGCGACAGGACCACGGCGTTGCGCGTCACCTCTGCCCCCGGCCCGGCCGTGGTCGCCACGGCGATGTAGGGCGCGGCGGGTTGGCTGATAGCCTTGCCGCGCCCGACAACCTCCATGTAGTCCAGCGGTTCGCCGCTGTTGGTCAGCAGGCCCGCGACGGCCTTGCCCATGTCCAGCGCGCTGCCGCCGCCCAGGCCAATGACCACGTCCACGCCGGCCTGTCGCGCCGCCGAGGTAGCCGCCGTGACGCTGGCGATCTCCGGCTCGCCCTCGACGGTAAAGGTTGTGAGGGCGACGCCAGCCAGGGCTAATTGTTCGGCCAACCGCCCCGCCGCGCCGCCATCGGCGAAGGCCGACGCCCCGGCGACGAGAAAGACGTGGCGGCCCTGTTCAGCGGCGAGCTTGCCGACCTGATCGAAGACGCCCGCCCCGAACAGGATGCGTTGCGCCGTCGCAAAGTCAAAGCCAGGCAGAGGCGGCATGACCGGCTACCATGCGCTATCGGCAGGGAACAGGGTTGTATACATAGCGCGCTGGCGCGGCTCGGCAATCAGGCCATCGATGGTCGCCTTCCAACGGGCGTAGTGGGCCGTTTGCTGGTGCGCGCTAACGTCGTCGGGCGTGCGGTACACCTCGTACAGGGCAAACTGTGTGGGGTCGTCCTGGGAGCGCAGCACGTCGAAGCGCAGGTTGCCCGGCTCCTGGCGAGTATTCTGGTGATTGTATTGCACCAGATCGAGGAAGTCATCGACTTTATCAGGCTTGACGCGCAGGGTCACGAACAGGACTTGCATGGGGATATCTCCGAAGGTGGGGCGACGAAGGACGAAGGGCGAAGAACCAACGGGCTGATTGTAGGCCCACCCGCCACCGATGACAACCGGCGGCCCCGTTCAATCTTCCGTCTGGAGGGCGTAGGCGACGGCCTCGTCGAGGGTCATCTGCGCCCTGCGGCTCAGGCTGCATCAAAGGCAGCGGGCGCGAGGGCGTCCCGCACCGCTGCCTGAGGGCTGAACTATAGCCCATCCCCCCGCGCCGTCAAGAGCATCTATCCCGCCTCCACGGGCCGCACCCCGAAGCGTACCGAGCGCGGCGGGAGTGTCATCGACGACGGCCAGGCCTCGCCCGTTGCGGCGTCGGCCAGGGGAGCGGGATACAGCGCCACGGCCTGCTCGTCGTCCGTCCCGTTGACCAGGCACACGTATTCCTGGCCGTCAGCGACGCGCCGCGTGACCATCACGCCGATGGGCGCTTCGACCAACTCCCACACGCCGGCTACGTGGGCCAGCCACGCCACGGCCTGGTCGGTCAGCGCGTCGCTCGGCCACGCCCCCAGGTAGGCCACCTGCCCCCCGCCCACGGTGCGCAGCGTCGCCGCCGCCTGCCCCGCCAGCAGACCGCCCACCCACGTGGCGACCGTCTCGACTCCCGGTCCCGGCTCCAGCGCCTCGGCCCACACCACGACGTTCGCCGTGTCGTCCTCGTTGTCGGCCCACGCCAGGTCGTAGCTCAGACCCGGCGGCAGGCTGTGGAAGGCAGTCACCTTCGCACCCACCAGGTCCGTCAGCGCGCCCGGCGGGCCATCCGACTGCACCAGATTGGTAGGGGTCTTGAAGCCAGAGCGCGGCCCGATGAGCAGCGTCCCGCCCTGCTCGGCGTAGGCGCGCAGGTGGGACGCCAGGGCATCGTCGGCGAGCCACAGCGTCGGGACGACGGCCAGGCGAAAGCGCGACAGGTTCGTCAATGGGCGGACAATCTCGACCGGGATGCCCGCCCGCTGGAAGGCGCGGAACCAGGCGAATACCTCGCGCCGCAGGCTGAAGTCGGCCTGATGGGGTTGCATCTCGGCTGCCCAGTCGTCCTCGTAGCTATACAGCAGCGCCACATCGGCGCGAGGCGGCGCGCCCTGGAGCCGGTCGAGGACAAGATGGTCGTCGGCCAGGGAGATGACCTCGGCATAGCCCTGGTCAGGCGTGGCGTCGTGCTTGAGCAGACCACTGTGGAACTGCTCCTGAGCGTAGTGGCACGCCCGCCAGCGGAAGAAGACGACCGCGTCCGCGCCATGAGCAAAGTCTTCCAGGGTCCAGTAGCGAACGACACCGGGGCGCGGCGTGGGATTGTAGACCCCCCAATTGACGTAGCCGGGCTGCTGCTCCATGACCCACACCGGCTGTTCCTTGAGACCGACCATCAGGGTATGGCAGAAGGCCGTTAGAGCCGGGTCGCCCGTGTCGTAGCCGTGGGGCGGCGGTGTCTGGCCGGGGCCGTACAGGGACGCGCCGACGCGCTCGGTGTTGCCGGTGGGGTAGTTGTCCCAGCTCACGAAGTCGAGGTCGGCAGCCAGGGCATGGTAGTCAAGAGTGCGCGCCAGCGCCATGAGATTGTGGGTGATCCAGCGGCCGGGCGACAGCCGCCGCAGGGTCTGGGCCTGGTTGCGCTGGAACGTCACCCAGGCGTCGGAGGCGAAGCGGTAGTAGTCGAGGGCGTGAGAAGGGTTGGCATCACCCAGCACGAGATTGGGCGGCTCAATCTGCTGCCACTGGCTATATTCCTGGGACCAGAACACGCCGCCCCACGCAGCATTGACGGCCTTGAGATCGCCGTAGCGCTCGCGCAGCCAGCGGCGGAACGCCGCCGCACAGTGGGCGCAGTAGCAGCGCGCGGTACTACCGCCGAACTCATTGTCGATCTGCCAACCGATGAGGGCATCGTGCTGACCATAGCGCTCGGCCATTGCCGTTACAATACGCGTCGCGGCCTCCTGGAAGGCAGGCGCATTGGCGCACACGTGACGACGGCTGCCGTGGCGGCGGCGATATCCCTCGGCATCCACGGGCAGGATGTCGGGGTGGGCATGGACCAGCCAGGCGGGTGGCGCGGCGGTGGGCGTGCCCAGGATGAGCTTCAAGCCCGCGCTGGTCAGCGTAGCCACGGCGTGGTCGAGCCAGGCCCAGTCGTACTGCCCCGCCGATGGCTCCATGCGCGACCAGGCAAACTCCGCGATGCGCACCATGTCCAGGCCAATCTCGCGCATCATGGCCGCGTCCGTCGCCCAGCGCGTCGCCGGCCAGTGCTCCGGGTAGTAGTCAACGCCAAACAGCATAGCCCCTCCCTGCGGCCAGTTCCAGACAGGATTGGCAGGGTTGACACAGCCAGCCCAGACCGGGCCGAAGCCATCCCTGTTAAGCCTGCGAAGCCTGTCCCTCCTCTTCGACCCATCGCTGGCCGACAATCACCGCCGCTACATCGGCGGGCTGCCAATCTGCTGGCTTGAGTTGCTTGCCGTCGGCGCGCTTCGGCCCGCGCACCTTGTCCATATTGGCGCGGTGCACCTCGGCGAAGACCTTGTCGCCGTCGACGCCCAACTCTACCAGCCCGCCGTAGGCCACATACAGGAGATCGGCCAGCTCGTGAGCCAGAGGCACGATGTCCATCGCCTCGCCCGCTGCCCGCGCGGCCAGCGCCTGCTCGAAGGCTGCCGCCACCTCCCCATACTCCTCGCGGATGAGGGTCTGGCGCAGCGACAGTATCGCCGCATCCGGCGACGCCGGCGCCTTCGGCGCGACGCCACCCACTGCCTGATGAAACGCCCGCACCCGCTCGAAGTT
>CAZJJF010000179.1:0-7973 GCA_964546245.1 uncultured Anaerolineales bacterium | reverse complement strand
CAGCGCGGCCAGGCCGCGGGGCGGGAACACGACGCCGAGCGCCACAGGCGGCAGGCCTGCCGTTGCGGCCACCGGGGCGGGTGCGGCGGCGGCCGGGCTGGCGGTGGCCGACGGCGCGGCGGTGGCCGACGCGGTGGGCGGTCGCTGCGTCGGGGTGGCGGTAGGCGGCGGCAGGGGCGTGGGGGATGCTGGGACGCGGGTGGCTGTCGGCGGCAGGGGCGTGGGGGATGCTGGGACGCGGGTGGCGGTGGCTGTCGGCGGCGGGGCGGTGGCCGTCGGCGGCGAGATAGGCGACGCGGTGGGTGGGATCGCCGTCGCGGGGGCGGCGGTGGGCGGGGCGGCGATGGCAGCCAGGGCAATAGGAGTCGCGCCGGGCTGGGGGGATGCTGGGGCGCAGGCGGCCAGGGTGAGCGTCAGGAGCAGCGCGCCGAGGAGGATGGGGGTGGCGAGGGAGCGACGGGCGCGAAAGTGACACATTGGGTCTCGGCGGTATATGGGTGCAGCATCGGGTGGCGCGAGCGTCCAGTATAGCACGAGTCGCGGCTGCGGGTGAAAACCGGGGCGCGGGCCATACGTTGCGATGGGGGCAAAATACCCGCATGAGTGAAGAAAGCGTCAATATTTCTATGGCTGACAGTACCGTTCGAGCCTGGTTTACCGTTTTATAACCAAAGGCCTGGTTGCGCCATTGTGACGTTCACCCCGGAAGGAGTGACCAGTATGCGTAGTCGACTCATCATGGCCCTGCTGGTGGGCCTCGGAGCGCTGATAGCCATCGGGGTATGGGGCCCCGGTGCGGTCCTGGCGGCCCCTAACGCCGTCCTCTTTGGCCAGGTACTGCTAGAAGGGCGCACCGAGTTCAGCGGGACCCAGATTTACTACGACGGTGTGCCCTATACCCTCACCAATAATGTAGGCGAGTTCGCCCTGGCGGTAAGCGACGGCGGCCTGCATTCGCTGCGCGCCAAGCGCCCCGGCTATCTGTCGCGCGAGATTCCGGTTATTAACCCGGTAGGCTTCATTACCATCCCGCCCACGACGCTGATCATGGGTGACGCCAACGGCGATGACCGCATCGATCTCGCGGACCTGATCATTGTCTCGGCCGCGTATGGGACCGATCCACCCTCGGACCCCAGGGCGGATCTGAATGGCGACGGGCTGGTCGATCTGACAGACTTGATGGCCGTTGTCGCCAACTTCAACATGGTTGGCCCGCTGCCGTGGTTCACGCCGTCACCGACAGCCACGCCAACCGCGCCGACCGAGCCGACAGCGACGCCCGCGCCGACGGACACGCCAACGAACACGCCCGCACCGACGGATACGGCGACGAACACGCCCGTGCCGACGAATACGGCGACGTCCGCGCCGACGGCGACCGAGACCCCCATCGTCGCACCGACCATCATCACCTCGCCTGTGGCGACGGCGACGCAGACGGCCACGGCCACGCCGACCTTCACGCCGACTCCGCTACCGACCGCAACGGCGACGAATACACTTGTGCCGCCGACACCGACCGCAACGGCGACGAATACACCTGTGCCGCCGACGCCGACGGCCACCGAGACTAACACACCGCTGCCGCCGACGCCGACGGCCACCGAGACTAACACACCGCTGCCGCCGACCGCGACCGCGACGGCAACGGCCACCAACACGCCGGTCTGCCCGCAGCCAACCTTTACGCCCACGCCACCCGAAGCGCCGACCCTGACGCCCACGGCCGTCGGCGGGCCGACCGCGACGCCGACTCCCGTCTGCCCGACCTTCACGCCGACGGTGACGAATACACCATTGCCGACCAATACGGCGACGGCGACGGCGACGGCGACGAACACGGCGACGCCAACCTTCACGCCGCCGGCCACACCCACGCCCACCCGCACCCCCGCCCCGCCGACCGCGACGCCGCCGGCGAACCCGCCGCCCGCCGCCGCGCCGACGGCCACGCCGACCCTGTCAGCGTATCCGAGGCCCTGACGGCCTCGCGGTAGAGGGGGCGAGGCCCGACAAGGAGGCTTCGATGTTGCGCACACTGGGGTGGAGGGTGACGCTACTGATGGTAATGCTGCTGACCGGCCTGTTACAGGCCGGTCAGGCCGCGGCTGCGCCGGACGCGGTAGTGGTCGGCAAGGTGACGCTCCAGGGCCGCACGACCTACGCCGATAGCATTGTCTACTACGACGGTGTGCCCTACTCGCGTACCAGCGCCAGCGGCGAGTTTGCCCTGGCCGTTGGCAACGGCGGCTATCATGTGCTGCAAGTCAAACACCCAGGCTACCTGTCGCGAGAGACGACCATCGAGAATCCGGCCGGCCTCGTCGCGCTGCCGCCGACGACGCTGCGTATGGGGGACGCTAACGGCGACGACAGCGTGAACTTCGCCGACCTGTATATCCTGACGCTGGCGTTCAATACCTCGCCACCGTCGGACCCGCGCGCCGACTTCAATGCCGACGGGCGCGTGGATGCCGCTGACCTGGCGGGCATGATGGGTAATTACAACATGTCGGGGCCGCTGCCCTGGCAGGACGCCCCGCCACCGCCGCCCGGTATCAGCTGGACGCCGCGCGCCCCACTGCCGACGGCGCGCTTCAGCCTGGGAGTGGCCGAACTGGGCGGCAAAGTGTACGCCGTGGGCGGTGAGGATGGCGGGGTGCTGGGGAGCGTGAGCGTCTTCGACCCGACCGACGGGACGTGGCAACCGCGCGCCAGTCTTCCCACGCCACGGACGGGCCTGGCGGTGGCCGTCGTCGATGGCAAACTGTATGCCATCGGTGGCAACGCGGCCGACGGCTCGCGCCTGGGCACGGTCGAGGTCTACGACCCGGCCACCGACACCTGGGCCAGCCGCGCCCCGATGCCGACGCGACGCGGCGACCTGGCGGCGGCGGTGGCGAACGGTAAGATTTACGCCATCGGCGGCGCCAGTGGCGGCAGCGTGGCGACGGTCGAGGCCTACGACCCGGCCACCGACACCTGGGCCAGCCGCGCCCCGATGCCGACACGACGCGCCTATCTGGGAGCCGCGTCCATTGGCGGGCGCATCCTGGCGGTGGGTGGCTACGATTACAAAGCGCTCAACGTGGTCGAGGCCTACGATCCTGACACGAATCAGTGGCGATCCGCCGCGCCCCTGCCGACGGCGCGCTTTGGGCTGGGTGTCGCACCCTTTGATGGCGGCATCCTGGCGGTGGGCGGTTGGGGTAATCTGGC
The DNA here is from genome assembly GCA_964546245.1 of uncultured Anaerolineales bacterium. Classification (GTDB taxonomy): domain Bacteria; phylum Chloroflexota; class Anaerolineae; order Epilineales; family JAHCIE01; genus JAHCIE01. The sequence goes on along the minus strand of CAZJJF010000179.1, from coordinate 4,751 downwards.
CCTCGCTACGGCCGAGATCTACGACCCGCTGACCAACGCCTGGACCGACAGCACGCCGATGCCTGCGCCCCGCGCCAATGTGGCGGCGGCGGCGGTCGGCGGCCACGTCCTCGTGGTTGGCGGGTGGAACGGCGTCCCCCTGGCGACGGTTGAGGAAGCGCGGCTAGCCCCGCCCTCCGGCGGCGAGTGAGCCAGCCCCGCCAGGCTATCACCCAACGGGGGTAGGCGCGCAGCCTACCCCCGTTCTGCTTGTAACCTTCAACCTTCACCCCCCTTTGGGGTACAATTGCCGCATGCAACCGGCCAATACGGCCACGGAGATGACGCATGCGAATAGCCCTGTTTGAACCCTTCGCCGGGGCCAGCGGCGACATGATTCTGGGCGCGCTGCTAGATGCGGGCCTGGGCATCGAGACGCTGCGCGACGGCCTGGCGCGGCTCGACATCGGTGGTTGGGGCGTGCGCGGCGAGACGGTCGAGCGCCGCCACCTGCGCGCCACCAAGGCCCACGTGGACGTGGACCCGGCGGTGCGACTGGCGCACTGGGCCGAGGTCGAGCGCGTCATCGAGGCCAGCCACCTCTCGCCGCACGCCAGGGCCGACAGTCTGCGCATCTTCGCCCGCCTGTTCGACGCCGAGGCTCACGTCCACGGCGCGACGCGCGAGACGGTTCACCTGCACGAGATGGGCAACCTGGACACGCTCATCGACGTGGTGGGGGCGGTGATCGGGCTGGAGGCGCTGGGCGTCGAGCGGCTTTACTGCGGCCCCCTACCGGCGGGGCATGGCACGATTCACACCGCCCACGGCCGGCTGCCCGCGCCGGGGCCGGCCGTCATGGCCCTCATGGGCGGCGCTCCCATGCGCCACGTGGACATCGAAGCCGAGTTAGTGACACCCACCGGCGCGGCCATCCTGACAACGCTGGCCGACGGCTTCGGCGCGTATCCGCCATTGACGGTCAGCGCGACGGGCTACGGCGCGGGCACGAAGGACCTGCCCTTTGCCAATGTGCTACGCCTCATCGTCGGCGAGACGACCGAGGCGGGGCTGAGCGTGGAGCGGGTGGCGCTGCTCGAAACGCAGATCGACAATATGTCGCCGGAGTGGTACGGGCATGTGACGCAGCGGCTGTTCGATGCGGGGGCCTTCGACGTGTACCTGACGCCCATCCAGATGAAGAAGGGGCGGCCGGGGACGCTACTGGCCGTGGTATGCCGCCCCGCCGACGCCGAGGCGCTCAGTGGCATTCTTCTTGCCGAGACCATGACCCTGGGCGTGCGCCGCCAGGATATGGACCGCTACTGCCTGCCGAGGGAGATCATCTCGGTTGAGACGGCCTTCGGCGTGGTGCAGGCCAAGGTAGCGTTGCTGCCCGACGGTCGCCGTCGCGTTGCGCCCGAATACGAAGCCTGCCGTCGCGTGGCCGAGGCGCGGGGCGTCCCGCTGTGGGAGGTGTATCGGGCGGCCGAGGCGGCGGCGCTATCAGGTGAAGCCAATGACAACGCAAACAGTTCAGAATAGCCCTTTCTGGCGACGCTTCCTGGCCCTGTATGCCCTGGCCCTGATTGGCGTCGTGGGGTTGATACCGGGTCTGTTGAGCACATTGTCGGGCCTGCTGACCCGGCCTGGCGTGTCCACGACCATGTCGCCGCTGACCCTGGCGCTGCTGTCCCTCATCCAGCCCGCCATCCTGGCCGCCATCGCCACAGCGGTCGGTGTCGCTCTTACGCCCAAACTCGGCCTGCGCTCACACATTGTCGAGGCGGCGGCCGGCGTCCCCGATGCGTGGGGCGGCTTTCGCCGCGAGATTGCGCCCGCCCTGATTGTGGCCGCCGTCGGCGTGGCCCTGGTCCTCGGCCTCGACGCGGCGACCCGGTCGCTCGTGCCCGCGCCGGTTAACATCCCGGCTGGTCAGGAGGGCCGCACCCTGGGGTTGACCATCACGGGCGTCCTGTACGGCGGCATCGTCGAGGAGATTCTGCTGCGCTGGGGCTTGATGACCTTGCTGGCGTGGCTTCTGTGGCGGCTGTTCCAGCGCGGCCAGGGCACGCCGCGCGCGTGGATCATGTGGGTGGCGATTGTGGCCTCGGCGCTCCTGTTCGGCGCGGGCCATCTGCCGGCGGCGGCCGTGCTATACGGCGGGCTGACCCCGCCAGTCATCGTGCGCATTGTCGGCCTGAACAGCGTGCTGGGCATCGGCTTCGGCTGGCTGTTCTGGCGCTATAGCCTGGAGGCGGCTATGCTCAGCCACGCCAGCTGGCACGTCATCACCTCCCTCGTCGCGTGGATCGGGCAGGCCGTCGGGCAGGGCAGCGGCGCGTGACAGCGGCGCGGCGCGACGTGTGGCTCGCCGTGGGGCTGATGCTGGTGGCCGTGGTCCTGCGCGCGCCGCTGCTCCTCAATACCTTTCTCGACCACGACGAGATATTCACCATCTGGATCAGCCTTGCTCCCAACCTCGATGAGGCCCGCTGGCGCATCTTCCTGGAGGGCAGCCCGCCCCTGTTGCACCTGGTCCTGGGCGCGTGGGCGCGACTGTTCCAGGGCGACAGCATGGTGATGCAGCGGCTGGTGGCGCTGGCGGCATCGCTGTTGACGTTGCCCCTGGCGTACACGCTGGGGCGGCGGCTCCAGTCGCCCGCGCTCGGCCTGACGGGGATGGCGCTGCTGGCGGTCAATCCCTTCCTGCTCGCCTTCGCGCCATTGGTGCGTCACTACGCCCTTGTCGTGTGCCTGACGGCGTTGAGTCTGGTTGCCCTGACCGGCGCGCTACGTGGCGCGCGTTGGGGCTGGGTCTCGGTCGCCGTGGTCAACGTGGCCCTGGTCTATACTCACTATTACGGCGTGTGGCTGGTCGCCGCCGAGGGGCTGTACCTCCTCGTCGCCGCACGGCGCGACCGCCAGTGGCGCGCGTTCCTGGCGCGCGGGCTGGCGGCGTGCGGCGTGCCCGCGCTGGCCCTCGCGCCGTGGCTGGTGTATGCCCTGCCGCGCCAGTCGGCTATCCTGTCCAACATCTGGGACAAGATCGAGCGTTGGCCCAACCCTCTACAAGTGCTGGCCAACGCCTGGGTAGCGTTCACGGTGGGTATCGCCGTGGATGGGCGCATCGGCGCGATCCTGGCCGCCCTCGTCGCCGTGGCGCTGCTCATCGCGCTGGTGGTGGGCCGGCCGCCGCTACCGTCCCTGCTGGTGGTCGTCACGCTCGGCACGCTGGCCCTCGGCGCGCTGGTCGTGCTGCGCGCGCCCTACTATAGCTCGCGCTACTTCGCCGTGGCCCTCGTGCCTGGCCTGATGCTCGTGGCGGCCATCGTCGCCGGGCAGCGCGGGGGGGTGCGCTGGGGGTTGCTGGCGCTGCTGGTGGGGGTGGCTGTGTACGGCGACGCGCGACTGATACGGGCCGCGCGGGAGTATCCCTTCGTCGACCAGGAGCGGCTGCGCCTGTACACCTTCCTGGCTGAGCGCGTCGCACCGGGCGACAGCCTGCTGCTGACCGCGCCGTGGCATCTGAGCGAGTTGCACGCCCTCGCGCCGGGCCTGGGCCGCCGGGCGCGGCTGGTCAGCGACAGCGATGCGGTCGGCGCAGCAGAGGCAGCCGGGCGGCCTATCTGGTTTGTGGGCATGCTGGATGAGCGGCCTGAATGGGCCGCCGCCTTCGACGGGCTGGCCGCCCGCGCCCCAATTGACGTGGAGCAATCCTTCGCCGATAGCGCGACGCGGGCGGTCGTGTATCGCCTCACGCCGCCGCCCGCCCAGCCAGCCTGGCAGGCGTTGGATACCGCCTTCCAGGACGGGCTGGCGCTGGCGGCGGCCGCGATGCCTGCCGAAGCGCGGGCGGGGCAGCCGCTGCTCGTCGGGCTGCGTTGGCGGGCGGAGGCTCGGCCGACTCGCGACGCCACGCTGTTCGTGCAGGCGCTCGATGCCAGCGGCGCGCTGGTGGCAGGCAATGATGCGCCGCTGGCCCCGCCAACGATGACCTGGCCGCCGGGCAGCGAGCAGACGGTGTGGCGCGCCGTGTCTCTGCCGCCAGACCTGGCGGCGGGCCGCTACACACTGGTCGCGGGCCTGTACCCGACCGGTTCGGGTGGCGAGCCGCGCCTGCTAATTCGCGACGGCCGCGACGCGGTGGTTCTGGGCACGGTGGAGGTGGACCGGCCAGCCTGGACAGCCGAGGCGCGGCCAGAACCGTCGCCAGCGCCGCCGTCAAATGTGCATTGGGACCACGATTGGACCTTCGACAACCGGCTGCCCGCCTGGTGACAGGAGACCAAGGACGAAGGACCAAAGACCAAGAGAGAACATCCCATCGGTCCTTGGCCAATGGTCCTTCGTGCGCAGCCCCTTGACCATCGCCTTCAGTCTAGAGGGTTTCCGCGATGATTCACGCTCGTAGCCTGACTAAGACCTTCGGCGCCATCACCGCGGTCAAGGATGTGTCCTTCGACGTGGCGAGCGGCGAGGTGTTCGTGCTGCTTGGCCCGAATGGGTCGGGTAAGACGACCACGGTGCGCATGCTGGCCGCCCTCATCGCGCCTACCAGCGGCGACGCGACGGTCGTCGGCGAGGCGCTCAGCGGTGGCGAGGCGGCGCTAACTCAGATTCGGGCGCGCGTTGGGTTGCTGACCGAGTCGCCGGGCCTGTACGACCGCCTGACAGCTTACTACAATCTGCTGTACTTCGCCCGCCTGTACCGCGTGCCCAACCCCGATGCCCAGATCGAGAAATACCTCAAGCTGCTGGAGCTGTGGGAC
>CAZJJF010000178.1:0-7983 GCA_964546245.1 uncultured Anaerolineales bacterium | reverse complement strand
CGGGGAGCGGTCGCGCTCCTTGTTGTGATGGTGATGGCGGTGTTGGCCGTCGGTGTTCCTGCCCAGGTCGCGAGTCAGTCGCCGGCCGAGGAAGCTCCCCATTCGATATTTCTGCCCCTGCTACAGATGACTTTCAATCCTGGCGCTATCGACGTGCCACCAGCCAACGGCGGGATCGGAACCGCCGACCGGCGCTATGCGCCGGATGAGGTTGTGGCGGGCCAGGCGCTGGTGAAATGGCGCGAGGATGTCGATATTGACACGATTGCACGCATCAATAGCCAGTTCAGCGTCCAGGTCGTCGGCACGGTCGAAGGCCTGGCCGTCCAGGTGCTTGAGGCGGGCGCGATAGCCACGGAAGACCTGGTGGCGACGTATGGCGCGCTGCCAGAGGTCGAATACGCCGAGCCGAACTTCATCGCCTGGGCCTCGCCCGCCGAGGCGGTCGGCGCACCGCTGGCAGCGGCTGACCTCAAGCCGGACGGCCTGACGACCAACGACCCCCAGGCAGCGCAGCAGTACAGCCTCTGGCGAATGAGTGTGAACTCGGCCTGGGACGTGACGCGCGGTGATGGCGTGGTCATTGGTATCCTGGATACGGGGGTTGACGGGACGCACCCTGATTTGCAGGGCAAGCTCGTCTCGATGGGACGCGATTTCGTCAACAACGACTATAACGCCACCGACGACCACGGCCACGGAACCCACGTGACGGGCATTGCCGCGGCGGCCACCAACAACGGGACCGGCGTGGCGGGTATCGGCTACAATGCCCGCGTCCTGCCCGTCAAGGTGCTGGCGTCGAGCGGGTCCGGCAGTCACAGCGCCATCGCCAGTGGTATCACCTGGGCAGCGGATAATGGCGCGAGAATCATCAACCTGAGCCTGGGCGGGCCGAACAACTCGACGACCCTCGACCAGGCTCTGGCGTATGCCTGGAGCAGGGGCGTCGTCATTATCGCGGCCGCCGGCAACGAGAACACCGCGTCGCCGGTCTATCCTGCCTCGTCGGCGAATGCCATCGGGGTATGCGCGACGAACCAGAGCGATGCCAGGGGGAGCTTCTCCAACTACGGCGTGAACGTGGACGTGTGCGCCCCTGGCGTCACTATCTGGAGCACCGTTCGCGGCGGCTCGTACCAGGCCTGGGACGGGACGAGTATGGCGTCGCCGAACGCGGCGGGCGTGGCCGCCCTGGTGGCGGCGGCGCACCCCACCTGGACGAACAGCCAGATCAGACAAGCGTTGGAGAATACGACCGACAATATTGGTAGCTCGACGTACTTTGGCCGGGGGCGGCTGAATGCGGCCCGCGCGGTGGGCGCGGCCGCGCCAGGGCAGCCCACCTCGACCCCCCCGCCCGTGCAGCCAACCGCGACGCGCACGCCGACGCTGGCGGCGACCGCGACGACCGCGCCCGCCAACGACTACGTCAACCAGTTGTACACGCTGATTAACCAGCAGCGCGCCCTGAACGGCAACCTTCCCCCGCTACGGCCTGACAGCCGCCTGGCCGATGCCGCCGACTTCCACAATCGCTGGATGCGCGACAACAACTGCTTCGCCCACCAGTGTAGTGGCGAGCCTGACCCGTGGGCGCGCATCCGTAACGCGGGCTACCCGATGCAGGGCGGCGGCGAAACGATCGGCGCGGGCTACCGTACCCCGCAGGATATGGTCAATGGCTGGATGAACTCGTCGGGCCATCGCGCTATCCTGTTGGGCAGCCTGCCCGACATCGGCTGCGGCTACCTGGCCGCCCCGTCGAGCACCTACGGCACATACTGGACCTGCGACTTCGCCAGTGGCGGCGGTACAGCCCCCGCGCCGACTCGCACCTCTGTCCCGGCGACGGCCACGCCGAGCGCACCGACAGCGACACCAACGCGCACGCCAACGCTGGCAGCGACACCAACTCGCACCCCAACGCTGACAGCGACACGCACATCGACGGGACCCGCGCCGACAGCGACGCGCACACCGACGGGACCCTTGCCGACAGCGACGCGCACACCGACGCCCGGCTTACCGCCCGGCGGGCAGACGATTGTCCTCACGCCACCCAGCAACCTGGTCGGCTGGCTCAACAGCGGCGGCCAGGCAAGCTGGAACGACGACGATCTGTATAGCGGCTGGTACTACAACCGCGCCTACGTCGCCGCCATCCAATTCCCGCTGGACGGGCTGCCGGCGAACGCTAACATCACCGCCGCCCAACTGGAGCTGACGGGCCAGACGACGGACTACATCGCGGCGGGAGCGACGCCGACGTGGTCGGTGCGTTGGTTGGCGTCGAGCATCGACGGCCAGTTCCCTTCGGTGACGTATGCCACGTTAGCCGGGACCGCGATCCGTTCGACTCTCGCGCCCGCTCTCGGTAGGGGGGACGTGGGAGCGAATCGCAAGAATACCTTCGCGCTGAGCGCAGCGCAGATCGCGGACCTGAAGAGTCAGAAGGCGACCACCAACAAGGTGACGTTCCGTATTGACGGGGCGACGGCGGGGCCGAGCGATACCACCATGAGCTGGGACTCAGGCTGGGGGAGCGGCGGCCTGGGGGCGGCCGCGCGCCCTGCCCTGCGCATCACCCTCGGACCGTAGCCAGGCGCGGGCGACAATCGAGACGAGGCAACGCTGGGGCGTGGCGACCGCGCCCCAGCGTTGTTGTCTCTGGCGGCCGTAAGACTCATGTAAGGCGGCGGCAAAGGTGTGGTAACAAAGGTGGCCCATACTCTCGCTATCCTGCCGCGCCGCCTCGTGCGCGGCGATTGCCCAGGCGAGGCCTCGATGCCCCATAGCACCCAGGACACGCGGTGGCCAGCCCCCGACCGCGCTCCTTGCGCGCCCCCACGTCTCCCGCTAGAATCTGACTCGGTGGGCCGGGGAGGGCGCATGACTGGCGAGATCATACTGGTAGTAGACGACGAGCCAAGTATTCTGGAGGTCGTGGGGCTGTACCTCAGCCAGGAGGGCTATCGAGTCGTCGCGGCCGCCGATGGCCGGGCGGGTCTGGCAGCGGCGCAGCGCGCCCGCCCCGACCTGGTGATTCTGGACCTGATGCTACCGGGCATGGGCGGCCTGGAGGTGTGCCGCGCGTTACGCGCCGCGCCAGGCCCGCCAATCCCCATCATCATGCTGACGGCGCGCGGCGAGGAGGCCGATCGCGTGGTGGGGCTGGAACTCGGCGCCGATGACTACGTGGTCAAGCCCTTCAGTCCACGTGAACTGGTGGCGCGGGTAGGGGCCGTCCTGCGTCGCGCCAGGGCGCCCGCGTCACCCGCCACGGCCCTCATCTTCGGCGGGCTGCGCATCGAGCCGGCGACGCGCCAGGTGGCCGTGGACGGCCAGCCGGTGGTGTTGACGGCGCGCGAGTTCGATCTGTTGCTCTTCCTGGCCCAGCACCCGCAGCAGGTCTTCACTCGCGACCAGTTGATGGATCACGTGTGGGGCTACGAGATTCCCGGCGACACAAGCACTGTGACTGTCCATGTGCGCCGGCTGCGGGAGAAGATAGAGCAAGACCCCACTCACCCGCGCTACGTGGTGACTGTGTGGGGGGTTGGCTATCGCTTCGAGGCGGCGCCGTGACCGAGCGGCGTTGGACGGTGGGGCTGCTAGTGGTAGCGGGGGCCTTTGGCATGGCCCTGGCCTTGACTGAGTTCTGGCTACGCGCGCCACGCGAGGCCATGTGGGAGATGCTGCTGTACCTGAGCCTGTCCCTGGGCCTGTCGCTGTGCCTGGCCGTGCTGGTGTTTCGCTGGAGTCAGGGGCTGCCGTCGCTGCGGCTACGGGTGCTTATCGCCTACGGCCTGGGGGTAGGGGTGGCGCTGGTGAACATCTTTGTCACGGCGCGCCTGATGTTTCTATCCGAGCATGACCTGCAACTGCTCACGCTTCTGCTGCTGTTCAGCAGCCTGGTATCGCTCGGCTTTGGCTACGCGGTCGCGGGGATGATCACCGATGCGGCGCGCGGCGTGGCGCGGGCGGCGAGTCGACTGGCGGCGGGGGACCTTACGGCGCGGGCGCCGGTCGAGGGGGAAGACGAGTTGGCGGCGCTGGCGCAGGCGTTCAACCAGATGGCCGACCGTCTGGCGGCGGCGACGGCCGAGCAGCAGTCGCTGGCAGAGGCGCGGCGGGAACTGATCGCCGCCGTCTCCCACGACCTGCGCACGCCGCTGGCCTCGATTCGCGCTATGGTCGAGGCGCTGGTCGACAACGTGGTGACAGACGCGGCAACCACCCACCGCTATCTGGCGACGATTCGCACCCAAACGGAGAGTCTCAGCGCGCTCATCGACGACTTATTCGAGCTGGCTCAGATTGACGCGGGGGTGCTGAAGTTGCATCTGGAGCGGGCATCTCTCAGCGACCTTATCTCTGACACGCTGGAAACGATGCATGTCCAGGCGGCCGGCAAGGGGGTCACACTGGCGGGGCGCGTGGACCCGGCGGTGGACCCGGTGCTGATGGCCCCCGACAAGGTGCAGCGGGTGCTCAACAACCTGGTGCAGAATGCAATTCGCCACACTCCCGCCGACGGGACCATCTACCTGGAGGCGCGGCGGGATGAGACTGTGGCGCGGGTGGACGTGACCGATAGCGGCGAGGGCATCGCGCCAGACGATTTGCCCTACGTGTTCGAGCGTTTCTATCGCGCCGAGAAGTCGCGTTCCCGCGACTATGGCGGGGCCGGGCTGGGTCTCGCCATCGCCCGCAGCATCATCGAGGCCCACGGCGGCCACATGTGGGTGGAGAGTCAGCCGGGGCACGGCGCGCGCTTTAGCTTCACGCTGCCGAGGGTGTGATTCTATGACTGACATGCTACGTTTCCCCAAGGGGTTTGTGTGGGGCACGGCGACCGCCGCCCATCAGGTCGAAGGGGGCAATTTCCGCAATGATTGGTGGCTGTGGGAGCAGACGCCCGGTCATATCCGCCATAACGACTCGGCGGCGGTGGCGTGCGACTGGTGGAACCGGGCCGAGAGCGACATCGCCCTGGCGGCGCGGCTGAACATGGGGGCGCAGCGGGTGTCGCTCGAGTGGAGCCGCATCGAGCCGCGACCCGGTGAGTGGGATACCGATGCCCTGGCGCGCTACCGCCGCATGCTCGAGTTCATCCGCGCCCAGGGCATGCAGCCGCTGGTATGCCTGTTTCATTTTACCCTGCCGCAGTGGGCGTCGGGGCGCGGCGGCTGGGAGAATAGCTGGACGGTGGATCGTTTCGCGCGCTTCGTCGACAAAGTGGCGCATGAGTACGGCGATCTGGTGCGCTGGTGGCTGACCATCAACGAGCCGATGGTGTACACCGCGCTCGGCTGGGTCCTGGGGGTGTGGCCGCCGGGCAAGCATCGTATCTTCGACGCGGTGAAAGTGGCGCGGAATCTGGTCCTGGCTCACGCGCAGGCCTATCACATCGTGCATCACCATCGTCCCGACGCCCTGGTGAGTGCGGCCATGCACGTGGCGTCCTACGTGCCCTATGTGCCTGGCGCGCGCGGCGACCGCGCCGTGGCGGCGGCGCGTCATTGGGCCGCCAACCACCTGTGGCTCCAGGCGACGTTGGACGGGGTGCTGCGCCCGCCGCTGGGTCATTTCCAGCGCATCGGGGAGGCCGTGGACAGCCACGATTATCTAGGCTTCCAATACTACTTCACCTATCCGCTGGCGTTTGCCTGGCATCGGCCGACCAGCTTCTTTATTCAGGAGATGGCTGAACTGGCGCCGGGGGCGGCGACCATGATGGGCGAGAATCGACCCGAAGGGCTATACACCTGGGCGCGACAGTTCTCGCGCTATGGCAAGCCGCTGGTGGTGACGGAGAACGGGCTGCTGGAGACGGTCGAGCGCCAGCGACCGACCTACCTGCTGCGCGCCCTGGCCGCGCTGCACCGGGCCATCCAGGAGGGCGCCGACGTGCGCGCCTACTACCACTGGTCGCTGGTGGATAATTTCGAGTGGGCCGAGGGCTACGAGGCGCGCTTCGGGTTGGTGCACGTAGACTTCGCGACGCAGCGGCGCACCATCAAGCCCAGTGGCTACCTCTACGCCGATATCGCAGCCGCTAACGGCATCACGGCCGACATGGCGGCGGCCGTGAATCCCGCATTGGTTGGCGAGTTATTTGGACTGAGGTCGGGCGAGCAGGGCTGAGCCGCGACAGCCAGCTGCCATCCCAAACGGAGCCAGCGCGCCACCCGCTCAGCGCGGCGTCTGGTCGGGGGGCGCTTCTGGGGACGAGGGCGCGGCCAGGCGGTGATATTCGCCACCGTAGAAGAGCAGCGGGTCGCGGGGCGAGTCGCCTTCGTACAGGGCCTGGACGCGGCCGACGACGATCCAGTGATCGCCGCCTTCCAGTAGCTCCTGAATCTCGCAGGCCAGGGCCGCCAGACAGCCTTCGAGACGCAGGGTAGCCTGCCACGGGACGAAGTGGAAGGCAGGGGGAGTCATGCCCCGCCGCGCGCCGCCCGCGAAGTAGCGCGACAGGTCTTCCTGCTCGGCGCGCAGGATATTGACGCTGAAGGGTACGCCAACGTCCAGGTAATCCGCCCAGTGGGCCGTCTTGTCCACGGCGACGAGGAGTAGCAGCGGGTCGAGAGAGAGGGAGGTGATGGCATTGGCGGTCATGCCGCGCACGTCGCCGTCGCGCTCGACGACGACGAGGGTGACCCCGGTGGCGAATTGGCCGATGACGTGGCGATAGTTGCGGGTATTGGAGGGGTCGGGGAACGTCATGAAAGGCGCTCGTTCGAGGTCATGGATGCCCGCGCGCTGGGGCGTCTAGCTCGGCTTCGAGACTGTTCAGCAGGGCCGCGGCGGCGTGGTGGCCGGGACCGCCGGGGATGTTGCGAATCGCAACAAAATGGGCGGGGTCCAGGGTCTCGCGTAGCCAGGCGTCATCGATACCCAGCGGGTGACCCACGACCTGCTGCGCGGCATCTTCGACCATCGCCGCCGTCACGGCCTCAGGCGGGATAGCGTGGGTGACGGCGTGGCGCACGACGCGCGACACAATGTGGTGAGCGGTACGGAAGGGCAATCCCTTGTCTCGCACCAGGCTGTCAGCCAGTTCGGTGGCGGTGGTGAAGCCGGCGGCCGCTTGCGCGGCCAGTCGCTCGCGGTGCACCACGAGCGTGTCCATCACGGCGGTCAGCAGGGCCAGGCACTCGCGGGTCACGCCGCATAGGCGAAACAGGGGAGCCAGCATCTCGTCTTCAATATCCTGGGTGTCGCCGTAGGGGACATTATGGGCCTGGACGAACAGGGTCAGCCCGCCGCCGTAGACGTTGGCGAGCCTGGCCCGCAGGTGCTCAAGGACGACGGGGTTGCGCTTCTGGGGCATGATAGAGCTGATCTGGATGAAGCTGTCATCGACCGTGATGCCCCCCACTTCCTGCGTCGCCAGGATGAGCAGGTCGTGACAGACGCGCGTCAGGTTGGAGGCCAGAATCATCAGACTGCTGGCGGTCTGGAGGTAGTGATCGGCCGCGCCGATGGCGTCGTGGGCATTGACGATCAGCCCACCGAAGCCCAGTTCCCGCGCCACGCTGTCGCGGTCGATGGGGAAGCCGGTTGTGGTGAAGGCCGCCGCGCCCAGCGGGCTGCGGTTGGTGGCCGCGTAGGCGGCCGCGAGGCGGTCGTCGTCGCGGGCCAGGGCAGCGGCGACCCCCAGCAGATAGTGGGCGAAGGTGGTGGGCTGGGCGGGCTGGGTGTGGGTGTGGCCGGGCATGAGCGTATCGAGGTGACCCCGCGCCTGATGGAGAATCCCGCCGCGCAGGCCGCGCAGGTCGGCGCGAATGGCTTGCTGCTGCTCACGCAGGGCGAGCCGCCCCAATGCCGCGCCAAGATCGTTGCGGCTGCGGGCAAGTTGGAGGTTGCCGCCGCAGTCTGGCCCGGCCAGGGCGATGATACGGCCTTCGACGGCGAAGAAGAGATCCTCGATGCCAGGGCGATACACCAGCGCTGCCACGCCCTCGGCCTCGATCT
>CAZJJF010000177.1:0-7986 GCA_964546245.1 uncultured Anaerolineales bacterium | reverse complement strand
TCCTGGGCGCGGTGATGCTCCGCGCTCATGCCCATCAGAGCGTCTACCACGCCGAGCAGCTGAGCGCGATGGCCGAAGCCGTCGAGGACGCCGGCCTTGATGAGACACTCCAGGACGCGGCGATTGACCTGGCGCAGGTCGACGCGGCGGGCGAAGTCATCCAGGCTGGCGAAGGGCCTATCGCCCCGCGCATCCAGGATGGTCTGCACCGGGCCGTCACCGACGTTCTTGACGGCGCTCAGGCCGAAGCGGATGCCCCGCTGGTGGCGCACCTTGCCGACGACCGCGCTTTTGGGCAGGTCCTCGATGGTGAAGTCCTGCTGCGAGCGGTTGATGTCGGGGGGCAGAATCGCGATGCCCAGGTTGTGGCAGTCAGCCACGTAGCCCGCCATCTTCTCGGTGTTGCCGATGTTGACGCTGAGCAGCGCAGTCAGGTACTCGACCGGATATTTCGCCTTGAGCCACGCCGTCTGGACGGTGACAACGGCATAGTCGGCAGCGTGGCCCTTGTTGAAGCCATAGCGGGCGAAGGCCTCGAAGTAGTCGAAGATCTGATTGGGTGTGGCCTCGTCCATGCCGTTCTTGACGGCGCCCTTGACAAACTTCTCGCGCTGCTTGAGGAGGTCGTCCTTCTTCTTCTTGCCAATGGCCTTGCGCAGCTTATCGGCGTCGGTGGCCGTGTAGCCCGCCATGTCGATGGCGGTGCGCATCACCTGTTCTTGATAGACCAGGATGCCGTAGGTCTCCTGGAGTATCGGCTCCAGGTCGGGGTGGAGATAGGTAACTTCCTCCTCGCCGTGCATACGCCGGATGTAGTTGGGAATCATCTCCAGCGGGCCGGGGCGGTAGAGGGCCACCAGGGCGATGATGTGCTCTAGCTGGCTCGGGCGCATCTCCTGGAGGATACGCCGCATGCCCGGGCCTTCCACCTGGAACACGCCCTGCACATTGCCGCTGGACAGTAGCGTGAAGGCCACCGGGTCATCGGTGGGGATGGTGTCCAGGTCGTACGTCTCGCCGTGGTAGCGCTCGATGAGCGTGGCGGCGCGCTGCATGACGGTCAGCGTTGCCAGGCCCAGGAAGTCGACCTTGAGCAGGCCAATGGTGTTGATGATCTCCATCGGAAACTGGGTCACCGATGGCGCGTCCTCGCTGTCGCCTTTCGTGGGGCGGTGCAGCGGGCAGTACTCGACGATGGGCAGGTCGGAGATGACAACGCCGGCGGCGTGGGTGCTGGCGTGGCGCGACACACCCTCTAGCGATTGGGCAGTCTGGACCAGGTGGCGGGCCGTCTCGTCGTCGGCGACAAGCGCCTTGAACTCGGCGTTGAAGAACTCGTGCCCCTCCTCCATCACATTGGCGATGGTGACGGGCTTGCCGGGCACGGCGGGAATCATGCGCGCGATGCGGTCGACCTCGGCCAGGGGCATATCCAGGGCGCGGCCCGAGTCGCGCAGGGCAGCCCGCGCGCCTAGCGTGCCGAAGGTGATGATCTGGGCGACCCTGTCGTGGCCGTACTTGTGGATGGTGTAGTTGATGAGCTGCTCACGACGGTTGTCGGGGAAGTCCAGGTCGATGTCAGGCATCTCCAGGCGGCCGGTATTGAGGAAACGCTCGAAGATGAGGTCGTGCTGGATGGGATCGACCAGGGTGATATTCAGGGTGTAGGCGACCAGGGAGCCGGCCGCCGAGCCACGCGCGTTGTACCAGATGTTCTGGGACTTGGCGAAGCGGCACAGGTCCCACACGATGAGGAAGTAGGCGTCGAAGCCCATGTGATGGATGACGCCCAACTCATGCTCCAGGCGATGGCGGACGACCGGGTCGTTGGCGCGGTCGCCGTAGCGGCGCTGGAGGCCCTCCTCGCACAGGGCGCGCAGGTAGCTCGCGGCGCTATAGCCGTCGGGCACAGGAAACACGGGCAGATGGTACTCGCCGAACTTCATCTTGAAGTCGACCATCTCGGCGATGCGCAGCGTGTTCTTGAGGGCGTCGGGGAACTCGGGGAAGAGGGCCGCCATCTCGGCCGGGCTGCGCAGATAGAAAGTTTCGCCCAACTTCATGCGGTTGGGGTCCCTCATCGTCGTCTGCGTGCCGATGCACAGCAGCACCTCGTGGGCGTAGGCGTCGGCGGCGCGGGCGAAGTGGACGTCGTTGGTGGCGACCAGCGGCAGGTCTAGCTGGCGCGCCATGTCCACCAGTTTGCGCGTCAGGTCGGGCAGGAAGTCGATGGGGTGGTTCTGAATCTCGAGTTGTCGCGACCGAAAACCTCCCGCGACCAGGCGGCCATGCGGTACGCCTCGTCGTCCCTGCCTTCCAGGAGCAGGCGCGGCACCTCGGCTGACGGGCAGCCGCTGAAGACGATCAGCCCCTGGCTGTGCTGCGCGAGCAGTTCCTTGTCGACGCGCGGCTTGTAGTAGAAGCCCTCGAGCTGCGCCTTGCTGGCGAGCTGCAACAGGTTCTTGTAGCCGGTCTCATTCTGCGCCAGGACCGTCAGGTGATACGCCCCCTGGCCCTTCTGCGCGCCGCCCGTACGGTCCAGGCGGCTGCCGCGCGCCACGTACAACTCCGAGCCGATGATAGGTTTGACGCCCGCCGCCTCCGCCGCCCGATAGAACTCTACCGCGCCGAACATGACGCCGTGGTCCGTCAGGGCCAGGGCGTTCATCCCGTTCTCGACCGCCGCCTTGCACAGGTCTTTGGCATCGGCCAGGCCATCGAGAAGCGAGTATTCGGAGTGGCAGTGGAGGTGGACGAACTCGGACATGGGCGTAACTCCGGGAGACAGACGAAGGACGAAAGACCAAGGACCAATGGGATTCGCCTATTGGTCCTTCGTCCTTCATCGTCGGTCGGTAGTAGAACACCCGCGCTACACAAGATGTAGGGACTGTGGATAAATCAGGCCCTTTCGGTTGTGGTGCGTGGGGGTGCGAAGCTATTATAGCACAGGATGGACCGCGCCCGGCGCACCGTGGGGGGCGGTTTGCCGACGTATGGTAGAATTTTAAGGTGTCAGCAAGGCGCGCCTGCGCGGGTCGGGCGGCAGATGTGGCCATCCGCCGCGAGCATCTTGGCGAGGGTCGCGAGGGGAGGCTGCATGATGCTAGCGGTGGAGCAGGTGGTTGTATTCGCGGTGGGGCTGACCATCATTGTGGCGACGCTGGTATCTGCGCTGCGCACCGTCATCATCCCGCGCGGCATCAACGACTGGCTGACTGGCGCGCTATTCATCCTCATCTTCCGCGTGTACCAGGTTCCCATGAAGTACGCCAGGACCTACGAGCGGCGCGACGGCATCCTGGCCAGCTACGCGCCCATCGCGCTGCTGGCGCTGCCTGTCCTGTGGTTGACTCTGGCCCTGCTCGGCTACACCCTCATGTTCTGGGGCATGGGCGTTGGCTCCCTGTGGGAGGCCTTCCGCGTCAGTGGCTCGTCACTGTTCACCCTGGGCTTCGCCCAGGTCGACGGCTTCGTGCCCACCATCCTGGTCTTCACTGCGGCGACGATGGGCCTGGGGCTACTGGCGCTGATGATCAGCTATCTGCCCACCATCTATGCCGCCTTCTCGCGCCGCGAGGCCGCCGTCACCATGCTGACTACCCGCGCCGGCAGCCCACCGTCGGCGGTGGAGATGATCATTCGCTTCCACCTGTTCCACGGCATGGAGCGCCTTGTCCCCACCTGGGAGACGTGGGAGGCGCTGTTCGCCGAGATGGAGGAGAGTCACACCTCGCTGGGTGGGCTGTCCTTCTTTCGCTCCCACGAGCCGCACCTGTCGTGGGTCACCGCGACGGGGGCGGTTCTCGACGGCGCGGCGCTGACCCTATCGGCGGTGGACACGCCCAACCAGCCCAACGCCCACCTGTGCATCCGGGCGGGCTACCTGTGCCTGCGCGCCATCGCTCGCTACTTTGGCATCCCCCACGACCCCGACCCGCGCCCCGACGACCCGATTAGCATCAGCCGCGAGGAGTTCGACGCGGCGCTGCTCCAACTGGCAGCGGCGGGAGTGCCCCTGAAGGCCGACCGCGACCAGGCCTGGCGCGATTTCGCCGGCTGGCGCGTCAACTATGACCTCGTGCTGCGCGCCATTGCCGGTCTGGTCTACGCGCCCTACGCGCCGTGGTCGTCCGATCGCGCCCTGCCGCCGCGCCGCCTGAGCCTCAAGCGGGCCAGGGGCGGTTGGGACGCGCCGACCAGGCCATAAGCTCGACGGGTTTCCGATACGCCGCCCCCGCAGCAAGCATTGACCCCGGCGACAAGTGGGGGTATACTTGGTTAAACGGGTTGGAAGGAGGTATAACGCATCGTGAACATTACCCCTTGGGAGATCGCTCTCATCGCGCTCGTGGCCCTGCTGATCTTCGGGCCGAAGAAACTGCCTGAGCTGGCGCGCGGTCTGGGCGAGAGTATGCGGGAGTTCCGCAAGGCCACCTCCGAGGCAACGCAGTCGGTGAGCGACGCAGTGAGCGACAAGCCTGCCGCCGCGCCGGCTTCCGTTCCGCCGCCGGCGGTGACCCCCGTCTCACCCCCGCCGGCCCCGCCAGTTGCCTCAACCGCCGGGACCCCCCCGCCAGCCACGCCTAGCCGCGAGTAGCGGCGCATTCTCGGCCCATGACAGCGGGGGACGACACGGTCGATATCGTGTCGTCCCCCGTACCACGTTGACGCTCGCGGACGTCTCGCAGGGGACCGGCTGGGCGACGCGCTCAATCACGTCCGTGCGTCGCCGAAGGTCACCAGTCCGAGCAAGGGAGTCCGAGGGAGCAGGGGGTATGCAGGAGCCCAAATATCCTGAGTCCGACGTTACCGAGAATCTGGTCGAAGCTGGGCCTGCATCTGAGTTAGCTCCCATCACCAGCGCGGGACTTCGGGTCGCTCTCCAAAGTCGCGATCTGCGGCTGCTATGGCTGGGCCTGGTCATGTCCGCCACCGGCGATAGCTTCCTCCTGGTGGCTATGCTGACCTACCTCGGCTCGCTAACCGACTCGCCGCTGGCCCTGGCAGCCTTCGCGGCGTCTCTGGGCCTGCCCACGCTGCTGTTTGGCCTGTCTGCGGGTGTGTTTGTCGACCGCTTCGATCGCCGCCTGATGATGCTGGCTTCGGATCTGGTCCGCGCTGGGGCGGTGCTAGGCCTGCTATTTGTGAGCAGTATCCGCGACCTGCCCATCGCCATGCTAGTCGCCTTCATCATGGGTACGGCGGGCGTACTGTTCATTCCAGCCCGTAACGCCTTGCTGCCGCGCCTGGTCCCGGCGTCCGGTCTGGTGGCGGCCAACATGCTGGTGGAAAGCAGCCAGATTATCTCGCTCGTCGTTGGCCCGGCCCTGGGCGGCCTGTTTGTGGCTCGCTTTGGCGCGCACGCGGCGGTGTTGGCCAACTCGGCCGGCTACTGCATCTCGGCATTCGCCATCTTCCTGCTCAGCGTCCGCCACGTCAAGGTCGACGCCGAGCCTCTCACGACAAGGCAACTGCGCGACGAGATGGTCAGCGGCTTGCGCTACGTGCGCGAGCATTCGCTCTTGTTGCGCCTGATTGCCGCCGGCGGGGCGAGCATGTTGGGCCTTGGGGCGGTCATTATCCTGGGCGTGAGCCACGTCGAGACCGTCTTCGGCGTTGACCCGACCGACTTCGGCGCGCTCCTCAGCATCTTGGGCCTGGGCATGGTCGTCGGTGGCGCGCTGGCGGCGACGCCGTATGCCCATCGCTACCCCTCTATCTTCGTCATCGGCGGCATGCTCACCCTGGCCGCGAGCCTGGCGGTGTTCCCCTTTCTCGACTATCTCAGTATGGTACGCCTCGCCGTGTTTGTCATCGGACTGGGCTTGATTGCCTCGCGCTCGGTGATCGCGGCCCTGATCCAATTGAACGTGGCTGACGACCGGCGGGGGCGCGTCGAGAGTGCGAACAACGTGACGATGGCGGCCGCCTACAATGTCAGTTTCGTGGCCACGGGCCTGTTTGGCGCGGTTGTGGGCACGCAGGCCGCCTTTGTGGGAGCGGCCGCCATCATTGCCGTGGCGGGGCTGCTGGCCTTCCTGGCTATTCGGCGTCGTTCCGCTATCGCCGCGCTGGTCGGCGCCGATCCGTCGGCGGTTGTGCCTGTCAGTCGGCAGGCAGCGGAGTCGGGCGGGGGAAGCGGCGCGACTGACGGTAGGGGAAGTGGTCGATGACCTCGCCGCTACGGTGACGCTCGATGGTGCGCTGCCAGTAGTCCACGCCGAACAGGTCGGCGTGGTGCTCCAGGAAGGCCCGCCGCAGGTCCCCCTGCAAGCCCAGGAAGCTGCTGAACTGTTCGGGGAAGATGTCGTTCTCGCCCACCGAGAACCACGGCTCCACCTCCATGTCCTCCCAAAAGCCGTTGGCCTCCGGCATGCGGCGGAAGTTGCAGTCGGTCAGCAGGCATAGCTCGTCGTAGTCGTAGAAGACGACGCGGCCGTGGCGCGTCACGCCGAAGTTCTTGAGGAACAGGTCGCCGGGGAAGATGTTGGTCGCCGCCAGGTCCTTGATGGCCGCGCCGTAGTCGATGACCGCCTCGCGGGCCAGGGCCAGCTCGCGCTCCTGGATGTACAGGTTGAGGGGCGTGACGCGCCGTTCGATGTACAGGTGGCGGATGACGACCTTATCGTCATCGTCGCTCACCGTGCGGCCCGCCACGCTTGCCAACTCCTCCAGCAACTCGTCGGTGAAGCGGGCGCGGTCGAACTCCAGGTGCTCGAACTCCTGAGCGTCAATCAGGCGACCGGCGCGGTCGTGGTGGAAGACGAGCTGATAGCTCTTGATGACGTCGGCGCGGGTGGAGGTCTTTGGCTCGGCGAAGCGGTCCTTGATGATCTTGAACACCAGATCGTAGGAGGGCATGGTGAAGACGGTCATGACCATGCCTTTGGTGCCCGGCGCGATCTCGAAGCGGTCGTCGGTCGTCGCCAGGTGACGCAGCAAGTCGCGGTATAGTTCGGTCTTGCCGTGCTTGTTGTAGCCCAGAGAGATATACAGTTCGGCGATGCGCTTGCGGGGCATGATGGTCTTGAGGAAGGCAATCAGCTCCGAGGGGCGCGCCGCCTCGACGTGGAAGTAGGAGCGCGTATAGCCGAAGACGATGTTGGCCTCGTCCTCGGTGAACAGGGCAGCGTCTACATACACCTGGCCGTCACTGTTGAGCAGGGGCAGGATGAGAGGGATGGTCTGGCCGCCCGCCCGCATTCGCCCGACGAGATACGCGCCCTTGTTGCGGTAGAAGACGGCCTTCACCATCTCGGCGACAGCGACCGGCTGGCCGCTGACGCGCACACCCAGGTAGGTGTCAATGGCCCCCGCGACATGGGCGACGTCCCGCTCCAGGTCCTCGTAGCCGATGTCCCAGGGGTAGTCAGTGAGCATGGCGCGCACGAGGTCGGTGGTGGTGGCGGCGCGGTAGGCGCGAAACACCGGTGGGCCAGGCGATAGGGCCGGGCGCGGGCCGGAGGCGACAAACTCAATGTGCGGATCGACGCCGACAGTGGCGAAGATGCGGCGGGTGATGGAGTTGAAGAAGGTTTCGGCCATCTCTACATCATCCCGGCCGGCAATCCGATCGCAATAGCGTTCCTTCATGGCCGCCCACAGGCGACGGTTGCGGACTTCACGGCCGAGCAGGGCGCGGATGATGCCCAGGGTCATGTCGATGGCCGCCTTGTACAGGTCGAGCCGCTCGACGGCGTCCCGTTGCAGGCCGTGCCAATCCTGGGCCTCGAAGCGCGACTGCCCGCGACGGGCGATCTTCTTGAAGTGGGTGTGATAGACGTCGAAGCCGTCGTAGATAGCCGACGCGCCCGACAGGGCCAGTTCCCGCTCGTCCATGCTGCGCGCCATACATCCTCCTGCCGCGAGTGATAACACACTGCGTCATGGATATTATAGCACAGGTGGGACCAGGACAGGAGGGGCGAGGCTTTTTATCAAGTCGACGAAGGACGAAGGACCAATAGGTTCTCTTGGATTGGT
>CAZJJF010000176.1:0-7990 GCA_964546245.1 uncultured Anaerolineales bacterium | reverse complement strand
AGTGGCGCGCTGCTCCAGACGGCGCGCATGAACCTCGCCCCACCGAGCGCGCCCGCGAACCTGCGCGTGACGGCCGAGGGCGCGGACAGCGTCAGCCTCGCCTGGGATACCGTGACCGGCGCGGCGGGTTACAACGTCTATCGCAGCGTCGTCAGTGGCGGCGGCTACGTCAGGGTTAATGCCGCCCCGGTGACTGTCACAACCTATACCGACAGCGACACCACGAACGCCCAGGGAATCTACTACATCGTGCGCGCCGTAGACGCGGCCGGCGTCGAGAGCGGGCCGTCCACTGAGGTCAGCGCGCTGCCCCACTACACCATTGGCTGGGCCAACCTCCAGTGGCCGCCGACCCTGACCCACACCATCAGCGCCGTCAACCGCACCGATACCGCCTACGGCCAGGTGTGGATCGACGGCGTCACCAATCGCCCCGGCGCGACACCCAACCTGCGCGCCCAACTTGGCTTCGGCCCCGTGGGCAGCAACCCGGCCAACAACCCCGCCTGGACCTGGGTGGACGCCAGCTTCAACGTTGACGCGGGTAACAACGACGAGTTCAAGGCCAGTCTGCTGCCGGAGGTCATCGGCGTCTATGACTACGTTTACCGCTACACGACCACCGGCGGCCGCGACTGGCTATACGCCGACCTGAGCGGCCCGCTGGCGGCGGGCACAATGCCGACCAACCCCGGCAAGCTGACCGTCAACGCCAGCGACGACATCACGGCCCCGGCCATTCCCAGCGGCCTGCGCGTCATCGGCGCGTCGCCGGGCGGAGT
The DNA here is from genome assembly GCA_964546245.1 of uncultured Anaerolineales bacterium. Lineage (GTDB taxonomy): Bacteria > Chloroflexota > Anaerolineae > Epilineales > JAHCIE01 > JAHCIE01. The sequence goes on along the minus strand of CAZJJF010000176.1, from coordinate 7,208 downwards.
TGAACTGGCCTGGGATGCCGTGAGCGGCGACCCAACCCTGTACGGCTACGAGGTGGCGCGTGGCGTAGCGGCGGGCGGCCCCTTCACGACCCTGGCCCGCGTGACAGCTACGACCTACACCGACCTGAGCGTGACCGAGGGCACGACTTATTTCTACGTCGTGCGCGCCGTGGACCAGTCCCTCAACCGCTCGCCCGACTCCGCACCCGTCCAGGCGACGGCCGCGCTACGCACCGTCACCCTCGTCTTCACGGCCACCGTCCCAGCGACCACCGACGCGACCGGACGCTCCGTCTACATCGCGGGCTTCCTGGACCGCCTCGACGGCAACCTGCCCCAGTGGGACCCCAGCGGCGTGGTCCTGACCCGCAGTGACGCCACCCACTGGACCATCACCCTCACCGGCAAGGAGGGCACACAGATCGAGTATAAGTACGCCCTCGGCTCATGGGACTACGTGGAGAAGGACGGCGCGTGCGGCGAAATCGGCAATCGCCTGCTCACCCTGAGCTACGGCGCGAACGGCACGCAGGCCGTCAACGACACCGTCCTCAACTGGCGCAACGTCGCCCCCTGCGGCAACTAGGCAATAGGTAGGGGCGACCCCCGTGGCCGCCGCTCGCCTGGCGGCGACATCGCCCCCTACCGATGCCCCAGAGAATCGTACGCGGACGAACGCGGATGGGGGAGTCCTCTCCTATCCGCGTTCGTCCGCGTTTATCCGCGGCCGCTTTTATGGCAGTCTACGTTACCGGCGGTCTGGCCGCCCCGGTAGACCCGGCAGACCAGAGGTCCCTCACGGCCAGAGGGGTCAGCCGACTACCGACGCTCGTGAGTCTCCAACCCAATGTACCCAGTCCAGCCTATCCCTCACCGAGTTGTACAGTCGCTCGTCTGCCGTCCAGAACTCGCAGCGGCGAAGCTCTGCCAGAGCCAGGTAGGCCGTATCGTAGGCGCGGGGGCGATTGAACTCCTGGGCGAGACGAAGGGCAAGGGGGAACATACCGCGCTGCGTGGATAAGCGAATAGGCAGGCGGAGGAAGTACTGCAGCGCCTCCTCTCCCTCCTCCTCAGTAAGCGTCTGGGTATAGACAAACCGCCGCAGGTTGGCCGTCACCTCGAAGGCAAGCAAGGCTGGAGCAATGAGCGTCTGTCCCTCCCGCCCCCATTGAGCGATCTGCCTGGCAGCCGCCGAGCTAAAGGGGTCAGGCACGAGAAATGCGAGCACCAAACTTGCATCAACGCAGACGACGGACATCTTGAATCTCGTGGTCGCGTTCTTCGCGTGTCTGCTCCACAGCCGCAGCGACGTCGATAAGCTCCCCACGGCGGCGCACTAGAATCCTCTCGCGCAAGGCCTCTAGTTCGTCGAAGAAGTAGCTATGCCTGGCGAGCCTGACAGGTATATCAATGTGCTCTTGCTCCAGCACGTCATCCTCTGCGAGTTGCTGCTCGATGGCAGCCAGGCAGTATTCAGTCACGGCAAGATCGCGCCTGGCTGCGGCTAGTTCAATGCGTCGCTTCGTTTCAGGGTCGGCATAGACCTGGATACGCTTGCGGATCATACTCTCACCTCCCTGGCAATGGTAGCATGTTGACATCAAAGTGTCAAAGGGCCCCTATCCTGGCGTTGTGTCGCCCCCAGTTGCATCTCCGGCCCCGCGCGGCTATAGTGTTGGAGCGCGCACGTAAGGCGCGCTTCGATATCCACCCGTCTGTGTACCCCATGTGAGCCTATGACCGCCACTGTCGCCATTGGATTCGACCTGGGCCACGGCGAGATGGCCCTCACCCGTCAGGCTATCACCGGCCGCGCCGAGCCGGAGGTCATCGAGATTCACGGCCGCCGTAGCCAGGTGACGGCCGTCGCCGAGACAGTCACCCCCGACGGCGCGCCGACCGTCCTGATTGGCGTGGACGCCGTATAAGCCTTAGACGTGGCTGCACCAGAAGCGGCGGTGCTGGAAATCGGCTTCAAGGGCCACCCCGCCCGCGACCCCACGACCCAGGCCTACGTCCCCCTGCTGGCGAGGGCCGTCTACCAGTATATTCTCGGCCGCGACGTGCTGGCCGCCGACGAATCGCCCTATTTCTTCGTCGGCTACCCCGCCGGCTGGGACGACGCCGAGCGCGACGCCTACGCCGCCCTGCTGGCTCAGTCCCACATCCCGCGCCTGAAGGTCGTACCCGAATCGCGCGCCGCCCTGGCCCACGCCGCTGAAACGGGCAGCCTGACAGTGGACCAGATACGCGGGCCGGTGCTAGTCATCGATATTGGCTCATCGACCACCGATTTCACGCTGCAACGCTCCCTCAAGAGCGAAACGTCCAGCTTTGGCGTCGATCTGGGGGCGGCGCTCATCGACCGCGCCCTTCTGGCCCGCGCCCTACCGGAGCAGCGCGACGCCGCCGCGCTCCAAGCCATCGTGGCCCAGCACCCTGCCTACCGTAACCGCCTGGAGCTCGTGGCGCGCAAGGCTAAGGAGGGCTACTTCAAGCGTCTCGACTCGGACCTGTATCGCAACACGGACCAGCGACCGACCCACAAGGAGATCGAGGACATCCAACGCCGCTACGTGTTCCGCGTGACGGTGGACGGCCCGCTGATGGATGAGGTGCTTCAGCAGCCCCTGGCCGAACTGGGGGGGCGCAGTTGGAAAGAGGCCTTCCGCGCGGCGGCGGTGGCGGCGAAGCGGCGCTGGCTGGACACCGAGGAGTTGACGGGCGGCGTAGTGCTGGCCACGGGCGGCGCATCGCGGATGGACTTTGTTGCCGAGGTATGTAAGGAAGTATTCACCGGCTGGCGCTACGTGGCGGGCACTGAGCCGGACCTGGCTATCGCGCGCGGGCTGGCGCGTTGGGGTCGCAACTATCTACGCACCGAGGCCTTCGACCGCGAGGCCGAGGTGTTCTTGCGCGACGAGGTTCCCGCCCTGGTCGCAGCTACCGCGCCCGACCTCATTGACCGCCTCAGCGGCCCACTGGCCGATGCTCTCATCGCCCAGGTGATTCAGCCGGCGCTGCGCGACTGGCGCGCCCACGAGATACGGACGCTGGCTGACCTGGAAGTGATGCTGCCGGTGCGGGTGGAGGCGTGGCTACCAAGTGAGGCGGCGCGCCAGGTGATCAACGACGCCGTGGCCGAATGGTTGCGGCCCCTTCTGGTGCGCATCCACGACAGCCTTCGCCCCATCTGCGCCCGCTACGGCATCGCGGGCGACCCCTTCGCCGTTCTGGTGGACTTCCAGCCGGGCGAACTGGCGCCGGCCGTGATGGAGCAGAACGCGAACTGGGGGCTGCTGACGAATCTGGTCCGCGACCTGGTGGGCGGGACGAGCGCGGCGGTCCTCGGCGTGCTGCTGGTGCTGGCCCAGGGCGCGCTGTTTCGCCTGGGACCGGCGGGCTGGGCCGTGGCGGCGGTGGTGACGGCCGTCGCGCTGCTGGCGGGCAAAGGGGTCGGCGAGGGCTACGTCAAGACGATGAACATCCCCTACCCGGCGCGCGGCCCCCTGCTGAGCGAAGGGCGCATCCGTGATGTGAGCGCCAACCTGCGGCCGCGCCTGCAACAAGGCATCCGCGACACGCTCCAGGCCAGTGACCTGACGGCGACCGTCACCGATGAGGTAGAGGCGAGCCTGCGCGAACTGCTGGCGGCGCGGGTGGCGGAGGTGCGGCTGCTGATTGGGTAGGGGGCAGAGATTCGAGATTGGAGAGTGGAGATTTGCGGTGATTGGTGGTCGGCGGTCGATGATCGGCGGTCGGTCGTGGGCCACGGGCGCGCTCTACTTCGCCGCTGTCATCGTCTTCAGTGACATGTATCTGACACAGCCGATTCTGCCGCTGTTGTCGGCCGAGTTCGGCGTGCCGCCCGCGACGGCGGGGCTGACGGTGTCGGCGGTGGTGCTGCTCATCGCCCTGGCATCGACCTTCTACGGCCCCCTGAGCGACAGCCTGGGCCGCAAGCCCGTCATGGTGGGCAGCTGCGCCTTGCTCGCGCTACCCACCTTCTTGTGCGCCCTGGCGACTACCTTCCCCAGCCTGCTCCTCTTCCGCGCCTTGCAGGGGCTGTGTATCCCTGGGCTGACGGCGGTGGCCGTGGCCTACCTGGGCGACGTGGTCGCGCCGGGGCAGTTGGGTCGCGCCGTCGGCGGCTGGATTGCAGCCAACGTGGCCGGTGGACTGACGGGGCGTGTCGCCAGTGGCGTCATCACCGACTTCTTCGGCTGGCAGGCAGCCTTCGTGACCTTCGCCGGATTGACGCTTCTGGCAGCGATATTGATGCTCGTCGCCCTACCCCGCGACCCTAAGGCGAGGCCGGTGGGCTGGGCGCGCGCCTACCGCGCCATGTTCGCCCACCTCGGCGACCGGCGACTGAGCGGGACGTTCCTCATCGGCGGCGCGCTGTTCTTCGGCTTCCTCGGCCTGTTCACCTATCTCCCCTACTACCTGACGGGCGCGCCCTTCTTCCTGTCGCCGGGCGTCGTGGCTTTCGCCTACCTGAGCTACCTGGCGGGGGTGGTCGTGTCGCCCATCGCGGGTAACCTGTCGCAGCGAGCCCCGCGCCGCCTCATCATCGGCGCGGGGCTGGGCATCGCCATGCTGGGCATCACCCTGACGCTGACGCCGGCCGTGCCGGTCATCGTGGTCAGCCTGTTCATTGTTTGCACGGGGATGTTCGCGGCGCAGGCCGTCGCGCCCGCGCTGGTCAACAGGCTGGCGGCCACGGCGAAGGGTGGGGCAGGCGCGTTATACCTGGTGTGCTACTACCTCGGCGGCACGCTGGGCGGGGTCGTGCCGGGCCTGGGCTGGCAGGCGTGGGGCTGGCGCGGTGTGGTGGGTATCTGCCTGGCCGCCTTCTGGCTGGCCCTGGCCGCCGACCTCTGGCTCGTCCGCGAGCCGAAGGGAGTCGAGGCGACTCGAGTCGTGGGTTATCGCCACAGCCGTGACGGCGACCGGGGAGGCGGGTAGACGGCTTCGGGGTACTGCTGCCCGCGGGCTACCACAGTCAGAAGTCAGGGGTTAGAGGCCAGCAACCGGAATGCGGAAGCTGGCTACAGGGTCAGGGTACTACTGATCGGGTGGTACGATGCGCTCTAGCACAGCAATGAGATGTGGGAGGTCTTGCTGGACCGTATCCCATACCTTGCGCAAGTCTACGTAGTGTACCGAGGACCTCCTTACGGCGAAGGTAGTTCCTGCTGCGCTCCACGGCCGATCGGTCGAATAGGTCCACGTCACGGCCGAAGATGTCGGCAAGCTCAGCCTGCATGTGGACCAGATCGAAGAGGGTATGGCGCGCGGTGGGTGAGAAGCTGACAAGCACATCTACGTCACTGTCAGGGCGAAAGTCATCCCGTAGGATGGAGCCGAACAGGGCGATCTCAATCACCTGCCATTTTTCGCAGAAGGCTGTAATGCGCTCTTGATCGATCTCAGTCTGCAGCATGTGATTCCCTCCAGCGCCTTCGTCATGCAAGAGCTATTTTACCACGGCTCGGCTCGTTCACATCAGGGTTGCGGCGGGCGCACCCATTCGAGGTCGCCGAAGAAGAGGGAGCCGCTGGGGGTCTGGTCGAAGATGAGGGCGATCTCGGCGATGTCGGCGAGGTTGACGCCGCTCACGTCGGCCAGGGGTAGGCGGACGGTGGTGAGGGGGACGCGGCCGATCCACATGTCGCCGAAGAAGGCGTCCTTCGCGACCTTGCCGACGGGGTATTGCAGGGCGGGGTCGGTGAGGCGGGTGCGCAAGGTAGCCACCTTGCCTGCGCGGTCAGTCAGCTGGACACTGAAGGCCTGGGGCGCGCGCTGGGTGTTGAGGGACGACAGGGGGTCGATGGCGGCGCGCAAGCTGATGGCGGCGGCGGCGCTGAGATCACCCGTGCCGGGGGGCAGGGCGAAGCGCCATGACCCACCCGGCTGCTGCCAGGAGACGACGGTCAGGAACGGCTGGCCCGGCGTGGTGACGGTGGCCCGGCGGCACGGCTCGCTACCCGGCTTGCTGACAGGGGTGTAGTAACCATCCTCACAAAAGAAGACGCTGACACGGTCGGCCATCACGGGGCCATCGGCGCGGTTGGCCTTCAGCTCGGCCGGCGTGGTGGGGATGAAGGCGGTGCGGCGGTCGGCGGCATGGGCCAGGACCGCCACCTCGCCGGGCAGGCCGTAGAGTTGGGCGGGGGCGGGCGCTCGCGGGTCCATGCCCATGCGGGCCTGGGCGTCGCTGACGGCCTGCGGGTCAGGGTTGAAGAGGGAGGCCAGGAAGTCGCTGGCGTAGCGGACGAGGAACTCTTGCTCTGTGGCCGGGTCGAGTAGTGTCTCACAGTCGGGGCGGTTCTGCCGGAAGAGATCTGGCCCCAACTGACGGTTGAAGCCGTTGTGGGTGCCGCCTTCGAGCCAGGCGCTATTGACCCAGGGGAGCTGCTGGAGGGCGGTGCGTGCGCCCTCGAAGAAGAACTGGCCGTCCTGGGTGATGACGTCGCCGTCGCAGGCGGGCAGGATGATGCCCTGGGGGACCTGGGACGCGCCGGGCAGGGTGAAGATGACGGCGGGGGCGACGTGGAGCAGGCCCGCCACGGGACCGTAGCCGCGCCGGGCGCGAGCGTCCGGGCTATCGAGACCATCCTGGGTGAGCATGGAGGCAAACTCGCCGCCACGAGAGTGGCCGATAAAGGCGAGGCGACCAACGTCGGCGCGGTCCTTGAGATCGACGCCGAACTTGTTGGCGCCGCCCGCCGCTGCCTCGGCCAGGGCCTTCATATGGAGATCGAGCATCTGCTCGAGGCGCTCAGCGGGGGTCGGCTCGCCGAAACCGAAGGTGTTCTCGGCGTTGAGGTTGGGAGCGAGGGCGACGTAGCCCTGGGCGGCAAGCTGCTGCGCGAGGTAGTCGAAGCCGCGATAGTTGGGCTGCTCGACGTCGGGGGCGCACGGCCAGGTGTCGACGCTGGTCTGGGGGTCGAGGGGGCAGCCGGGATGGGTTCCGTGGAGGATGACGACGACGGGGTGGGGGCCGGGGTCGGGTGGGGTGGCGATGAGGCCGTTGAGGCGAACGGGCATATTGCGGAAGCGGCTGTCGGTGGGGAAACGATCCTGGACAATGGTGGCTTCGCCGAGGTCGTATTCGACGGCGGGCGGCAGGCTGGCGGTGTCACCCGCGCCGGGGGTAGCGGCGGCGGGCGCTGTCGGCGCGGCGGCTTTGGCGGCCGGGGTAG
>CAZJJF010000175.1:0-8004 GCA_964546245.1 uncultured Anaerolineales bacterium | reverse complement strand
GACCTTCTGCCGCAGGTGATAGATGTGGGGCTTGACCAATTCAGTAGCCTCAAAGGGGTCGGCATCGTAGCCTTGCGCGCACCGCACGATCTGCTGATAGGTCATGACCTGCCCCGCCTGCTGCGCAAGGCACACCAGGACGCGGAACTCTGTCGGTGTCAGATTCAGGGTACGGTCCCCCAGGCGAGCCATTTGCTTCCAGGTCGAGATCTCCAGGTCGCCGATGGCGATCCATTCCTCGGCCGGCCCTGCTTCCCGGGTGGGGATGGCGTCGCCCTGTAACTCACTGACGACCACCTGCAACGTCTGCAAGAGTTGCTTTCGGCGCCGGTCCTCGCTGCGCTGCTCCAACGCCGACACCACCCGCGCCTGGACTTCCTGAGGGCTGGAGGTCTTCAGCATATAGTCGAAGACGCCCAGATGAATGCCCTCCATCGCACTTTCCAGCGAGCCGTGGCCGGTGAGAATGATGATCGCGGCGTCCGGCTGGCGTTCTCGCGCGCGGCGCGCGACCTCGACCCCATCCATCCCTGGCAGCTTCAGGTCGAGCAGCAAGAGATCAAAGGGTCGCTCGTGCACCAGTTCCAGCGCCTCCTCGCCGCTTGCCGCCGTGACCACTTCATAGCCGCGCCGACGCAGCACCTCGGACATCGTGATACGAATCGGCGCTTCATCGTCGACAACGAGAATCTGGGCGGTCGGCTGAGACATGGCTCGCTCCTGACAGTCAAACGCTGGGCTGATACGGGAGTAGAACACGCAACGCGCTGCCCTGCCCCTCCTCGCTATCAACTTCGATGCGACCACCGTGCTGGGTGACAATGTGCGCGCTGATGGCCAGGCCCAGGCCCGTGCCGCTGGGCTTGTTGGTGAAGAATGGCTCGAACATCCGCTCCCGAATATCCTTCGGGATGCCCACCCCGGTATCGCGAACCTCGACGATGGCCCCGCTCGGCCGCCCCTCGGTGCGCACAGTGAGCGTGCCGCCCTCCGGCATGGCGTCGATGGCATTCATCACCAGATTGAGGAACACCTGCCGCAACTGGTCGCCATTGCACACCACCTCTGGCAGGTCCTGGCTCGGCGTAAAGATCATCTGCACCGCGCCGTGGCGCAGATTCAGCCCTGCGACGGCCAGCGTCTCCTCCAGGAGATAGTTCAGGTTGTGGGGGGCCATCTCGCCCCGCGCTGGGCGGTAGAAGTTACGCATGCGGCCAATGATGCCCGCAATACGGTCGAGCTGGTCGCGCGCCAGCCCCAGATAGGGTAGGCTGTGCAGCTTCTCGGGCAGGTCCTCTTCCAGCAGGTACAGGCAATTCCGCGCCGCGTACAGTGGGTTGTTGATCTCGTGGGCGATGGACGCCGCCAACTGGCCGACAGCGGCCAGCCGCGCCGCCTGAAGCATGCCTGCCTCGGCGTAGCTCAGTCGTTCCGCCATCTCGCGCTGCTGCTCTTCCAGCGAGGCCACCTGGGTCGACAGGCTATGCGCCTGAGACCGGCTGCGCTCCTCGCTGATAGCCGCCGCGGTCAGGTTGGCGAGCGTCTCTAGCGCAGTGCGCTCCTCGGTGGCAAACGCGCCGCTACCCCCATCGCGCATCAGGATAAGCGCGCCAATGGCCTGATCGTGGGCCACCAGGGGAATCACCATCGCCCCCGTGGGAGCCTGGTCTAGCTGGAAATTGAGGATGGTGCGCTCCCAACGCTCACGCAGCGCGCTCTCAGTAATGGATCGATAGTCGGCTACCGAGTTCAAGGCATACGAGCGGCGCGTCGTCAGCGCCAGGCCGAGAATCCCCATCTCAACCGGCAGGCGCAGTCGAGGCACCTCGCGAAAGCCCGCGCTGGCGTGCATAGTCAGGTCGCCCGTCTCTTCGTCGTACAAGTAGATGGCGCCGCGATGGGCGTCTGGCACGACGGCCAGGGCATGGCGAATCGCCTTGTCGAGCATCCCGTCCAGGCTGCGAGTGCGCAACAGAAGCTGGCTGAATTCCAAGAGAGCCTGGAGATGGATGGTACGCTGCTGGACCTGGCGTTCCAATTCCTCGGCGGCGCGCTTGCGTTCCGTAATGTCGCGAACAACGGCCGTGACCAGCATTCCCTCGCCCGTCTCGAAGGGGCTGAGGCTGATCTCCACGGGAAACTCGCTGCCATCCTTGCGGCGCGCGACCAGGTCCAGGCCACTGCCCATGGGGCGCGTCATGGGGCGTGCGCTGAAGGCGCTGCGATGCCGGCGATGTCTCTCGCGCAGGCGTTCGGGGAGCAGCATCGCAATGGATTGGCCCAACAACTCGGCCTGGGCATAGCCGAAGAGGCGCTCCGCCTGGGAGTTGGCGACCACAATGTCGCCCCGGCTATCGACAATGACTATCGCATCGGGCGCCGATTCCAGCAAGCCGCGAAACTTCGCCTCTGGGAGCGCCTCCACCGAATTGCGAGTCTTTTCCATAAGTAGCCAACAGGTTGGGTTTCACACGTCAGAGCGTTCTTAATAATAGTCTAAGTGAGGGCAAGAGACAACCAGGCTGGTGTCACTCGCCTGGCGCGCCGCCGCGCCCGCGACGCAGGTGGACGATTCGCCACTGAACGTAATGGCCTCAACACGCACCCCGCCAGAGATTACCCTATACTGGCGACATGCACTAACCGCTGGCCCTGCTCAGTGCCGAGTCAGATCCGCCACCGGTATACTCCTCAGGAGGGAGTCATGTCTGGTAAGGTCGTTGCCCGCAGTAATACCGTCATTCAGGATCCACCGCTCGCCCGGTTCCTGTTCAGCGACACACGCATGGCCTGGTTGTGGCTCATCGTGCGCCTGTTCGTCGGCTGGCAGTGGCTCGACGCCGGCATCCACAAGGTGTCCGACCCCGGCTGGACGGTCACCGGTGAAGCGCTCAAGAAGTATTGGCTGAGCGCCGCCGCCATCCCCGCGCCGCCCGCCCGCCCTGCCATCTCTTTCGACTGGTATCGCTCCTTCATTCAGTTCCTGCTTGACACCCAATCCTATACCTGGTTCGCCAAGCTTGTCGCCTACGGTGAGTTCCTCATCGGCGTGGCGCTCATTATCGGGGCCTTCGTCGGCATCGCCGCGCTCTTCGGTGCGTTCATGAACTGGAACTTCATCATGGCCGGCTCGGCCAGCACCAACGGCCTGCTGCTGGTCCTGGCCATCGGTCTGATTCTGGCCTGGAAGATCGCAGGCTGGTACGGCCTCGACCGCTGGCTGCTGCGCTGGCTCGGCACGCCCTGGCCTGGTGAGGGTGCGGCGCCGGTTCCCGCCCCCTCGGGGTCGCCCGCCAAGTAGCAGTCTTTCGAACGGCAATACACGAGGGCGCCAAGGTAGACTACTCTCTTGGCGCCCTCCCCGCCTCCCCAAACCCATCTTCGCGTTGTGCCTGGAAGTGGGGCGGCGGGATGGAGAGTCGTCATGTTTAGCCGTATCCTTGTCCCTCTTGACGGTTCGCCACTGAGTGAGCGTGCCCTACCCATCGCCACGATGCTCGCCCAGGCTACGGGCGGGCAAATCTGGCTCGTCCGCGCGGTATGGGAGAGTGGCGAGGGTACAGACGCGCATCAGGATGCGCAGGCTTATCTGGAGGCCGTGCGCCGCCGCCTGGGCGACGGGCTAAGCATCCACATCGCAACACCAGACGCACCCCCCGCCCGCGCGATTGCAGCCATTGCCGCCCAAGATGCCATCGATCTCGTCATCATGACTACCCATGGTCACGGCGGCCTGCAACGCCTCGTGCATGGCTCGGTCGCCCAGGCCGTCCTGGCCGACAGTCGCGTGCCCGTCCTGCTCCTCCGCATGCACGCGCCTACCTCCGCCTCATCGTCCCGCGACGCGCGCCCGCGCGCGCTTGTCCCCCTCGACGGTTCACCCTTCGCCGAGGCCGCCCTGCCTGCGGCGGTAGCCCTGGCGCGTGCCCTGGATTGGACTCTCGTTCTGCTGCGCGTCACCGTCCCGCCCACTGCGCTCTTAGTCGACCCAGAGATCGCCCGCACCGAGACCGCCGACCGCATCCTCGAAGATGAGAGGGTCATCGCGGGCCGCTACCTCAATAGCGTGGCCGACGGCATACAGGCCCAGGGGCTGCGGGTTGAAACACGCCTGCGGGTGGGGCAGGCGGCGCAGGCCATTCTGGATGAAGGCGCGGCCTCAAGCGCGAGCCTGGTCGTCATGGCTAGCCACGGCCGATCCGGGCTAGAGCGAATGCTGCGCGGCAGCGTCGCGACTGAGGTGCTGCATCGCGGCTCGCTGCCGCTGCTGCTGGTACGGCCGAGCATGGCCGGCGAAGTAGAGACGTAATCGCTGCCGGTCTTCCGCCCGCCCGGCCTCCATCTTGCTGTGCAGCGTGCCATATCCCCATCCCGCAGGAGGTCTCATGCCCCACCCCACCGACCGCGACATTCCCCAATCCCCTGAGAACCAGCCCGCCGACGTGCGCGCGGAGCTTGACCAGACGCTCGTCAGCCACGAGGGCACACCGCGTCTGCCCGACGCCGAGCCCGACGCCGAGTCGCCGCAGGAGTATATGGGTGCATTGGAGAGCGACGTGACCCCCGTCACGCCTCTCACGACCGGCCCCCTTGATTTCGTGGGCAACGAACCCGACGGCGACGACGAGACAGGCATCGACCCGCGCGACGAGACTGAGGGTGGCTAAGAGGCCAGAGGCCCTTACTCCTTGCGCCAACAGCCATTCTGGATTATGATTTGAGAACCGTTGCGCAACGACGCGCACGTTATTATTCATAGGGAGACTGAGGTATGGCAACGGCTGTCATTTCCACCACACCCCACCCTGGCGCAGTCAAAGAGCGGGGCGTCATCAACGACTTCTCCATTGTGGCCGCCACCGTCAACGGCACTGGTTCGCAGACGGCGAACGCGACACTGATTCGCGCCCTGTTCCACATGGGCATCCCTGTCAACGGCAAGAACCTGTTCCCCTCCAACATCCAGGGCCTGCCCACCTGGTACACTATCCGCATCAGCAAGGACGGCTACATTGCACGGCGCGAGGGCACTGAGATCCTCATCGCCTTCAACGACAAGACCGTCCTGCAAGACCTCGCCATTCTGCCCCGCGACGGCGTGTGTTTCTACTCTGACGAGTTACGCAATTTCCAGCCCACCCGCGACGACGTTATCTACTACAAGCTGCCCGTCAAGGAGATGGTCAAGCAGTCGGGCGCGGAAGCTAAGATCAAGAGCTACGTCGCCAGCATGGTCTACGTCGGCGTCGTGGGCCAGATGCTGGGCATTGACATGGACAAGGTCAGGCAGGCTATCGAGACCCACTTCAGGGGCAAGCCCAAGCCCATTGAACTCAACTGGGGTGTCGTTCACAACTCGGTCGAGTGGGCCAGGGCGAACCTGACGAAGCAAGACCCCTACCGCGTCGAGCCGATGGATAAAACATCGGACCTCATCCTCATCGACGGCAACACCGCCGGCGCCCTCGGCGCACTGTACGGCGGCATGACCGTCGCCGCCTGGTATCCCATCACGCCCGCCACCAGCCTGGCCGAGGCCCTTGACAAGTACGCGCCGCGCCTGCGCACCGTCGACGGCAAGGCCACCTACTCCATCATCCAGGCCGAGGATGAACTGGCCGCCATCGGTATGGTGCTTGGCGCAGGCTGGGCGGGGGCGCGGTCCATGACGTCTACCTCCGGTCCCGGCATCTCCCTCATGGCCGAATTCGCGGGCTTCGGCGCCTTCGCCGAAATCCCCGGCGTCATTTGGGATGTCCAGCGCATGGGCCCCAGCACCGGCCTGCCGACCCGCGTCTCCCAGGGCGACCTGCTCAGCACCTACTTCCTGGGCCACGGTGACACTCGTCACCCGATCCTCCTACCCGGCTCTGTCGCCGAGTGCTTCGAGTTCGGCCACGTCGCCCTCGACCTGGCCGAGCGGCTCCAGACGCCCATTTTCGTCCTCAGCGACCTCGACCTGGGCATGAATCTGTGGATGAGCGAGAAGTTCCAATATCCCGAAAAGCCCATCGACCGCGGCAAGGTACTGGACGCCGAGATGTTGGAGCGCGTCAACAGTTGGGGCCGTTACCGCGACGTGGACGGTGACGGCATCCCGTGGCGCACACTACCGGGCACTGACAGCCTCAAGGCCGCCTACTTCACTCGCGGTTCCGGCCACAACGAGTTCGCCCAGTATACCGAGCGCCCCGAAGACTGGAAGCGCAACATGGACCGCCTGGCGCGCAAGCACGACACGGCACGCCAGTTGGCGCCCGCGCCTGTCATCGACCACAACGCGAACGCCAAGGTCGGCATCATCGCCTTCGGCTCCGTCGATCCAGCCATCGTCGAAGCCCGCGACCGCCTGGCCAGGACTGGCTTGCCGACCAGCTACCTGCGACTGCGCGCCCTGCCCTTCGCCGACAGTGTGCGCCAGTTCATCGCCGCTCACGAGCGTATCTACGTCATTGAGATGAATCAGGACGGCCAGATCAACCTGCTGCTGCGCATGGAGATGCCGGACCTGGTCGCGCGCCTGGTCAGCGTGGCCCATTCTGACGGCCTGCCCCTCAGCGCGCGCTTCGTCACCACCCAAATCCTTGAGAACGAGCAGCGGCCCGTGCCGGTTCAGGAACACTGAGGCCCAGGAGTCACAACCCATGGAATCCACGAAGATTGCCCCCGGTAACGGGAAGACCAACGTCAACGCCCTGGGCCTCGATAAGCTCGCCTATAAGGGCGGCCCGTCCACCCTGTGCGCGGGCTGCGGCCACGACTCGATCTCGTCGCGCATCATCGACGCCGCCTACGAGCTAGGCCTGCCGCAGCAGCGCATTATCAAGCTCAGCGGCATCGGTTGCTCCAGCAAGTCGCCCGCCTACTTCCTGGGCGCGTCCCACGGCATCAACGGCCTGCATGGCCGCATGCCGACGCTCGCGACGGGCGCCGTGGCCGCCAACCACACCCTGCTCGCCATCGGCGTGTCGGGGGATGGCGACACTGGTAGCATCGGCCTGAGCGCCTTCAAGCACTCCATGCGCCGCAACGTGCCGATGGTCTATATCATCGAGAATAACGGCGTGTACGGCCTGACCAAGGGCCAGTTCTCCGTGACCGCCGACAAGGGCCAGCGCCTCAAGAACGCCGGTGTCATGGAGCTACCCTCGCTAGACCTGTGCGCCGAAGCAATCCTGGCTGGCGCGGGCTTCGTCGCCCGTTCCTTCGCCGGTGACGCCAAGCAAGTGCGCGAGCTGCTCAAGGCGGCGATGCGCTTCAAGGGCATGGCTCTGCTCGATATCATCAGCCCTTGCGTCACCTTCAACAACGACCCTGAGTCGAATAAGAGCTATGATTACGGCAAGTCCCACGAGGAGCCGCTGCACGAGATCACCTTCATCCCGCACTTCGACGAGATCAAGGTAGACTACGCGCCGGGCACGGTTCAGCAAGTGCAGATGCACGATGGGCCAGTCATCCAACTGCGCAAGCTCGAAGAGGACTACGACCCGACCCAGAAGATGGCTGCCCTGATGCGCCTTGAAGAGGCACGCGAGAAGCAGGAGTTCATCACCGGGTTGATCTACTTCGACCAGAGCCGCCCGTCGCTGACCGAGCTTGAGAATATGGTAGACACCCCCCTTGCCCTCCTCGGCCAGGACCAGACCCGCCCTTCCCGCGAGTCCCTGGCCAGGCTGATGGGCGAGTTCATCTAGTTGCACCGCGACACGAGGCCGCCTCCACTGGTTGGAGGCGGCCTCGCTCGTTATTACATCTGACGGTTGATAGCAACTATGACCACCTCCGGCGCCCCGCGTCGCCTGTTCAACACCGCCATCAAGACCTTCGCCGCCAGCGGGCCTGGCGCGTGGCTCTTCGCCCGCACCGCCCACCACCTCGACCGCTGGACACTACAGGCGACCGGCGGCCGCACTACTCTGGCGGGTGCGCTGGGCGGCCTGCCCGTCGTCACCCTCAGCACCGTCGGCGCCAAGAGCGGCCAACCGCGCAGCGTGCCGCTGG
>CAZJJF010000174.1:0-8015 GCA_964546245.1 uncultured Anaerolineales bacterium | reverse complement strand
CCACCTGTCGATACGCGCCGAGGAACTTCCAGTGCATCAGGGTAAACATATGAGTATCGACATGGGTGACATCGATACCGGCAGCCACGGCGCGCGCGACCTGGGTGCGCACTTCCAGGCGCACGGCGTCCAGGTCAGCGGCCTCCTCGACCTGGCGGCGGGTGCGATAGAAATAGCCCGCCCCGTCGACGAGGCCGCTGGTGGGGTCGCGGGTCGAGACCGGCCCCCAGCGCGCCATATCCCACTCACTGGTCAGGGTCAGGTGAACTCCGATGTCGGCCTGGGGAACCCGCCGCGCATAGGCGGCGACGGTGGGGAACCAGGCGCAGGGAACCATAGCAGCGCCCGACGACACGAGGCCGAAGTCCAGCAACTCCATAAACGCGGCTACCGACGCCTGAGACACGCCGATGTCGTCGGCGTGAATGACGACGGCGCGATCTGTGTCAGCAAGGCCCAGGCGGCGCAGGTAAGGGTTGGGGGCCATCGAGGAGCATCTCCGCGAGGGGCATGCCGAAAGAGGGCAAAGCCTTCAGCAACCCAACCTTGAGTGGCGTCGTCATGGCCTGCCCCGTAGCCTGGTGTGCGCCTCTTAGCGTCTACGGCTGGTGTTCCTGTCAGCCCGTCGCTGCCGCGATCACTCTATCAGTCAGTTGCTTGGTCTGGCTGGTAGCCTGCGTCTTCCTAAGTATGACTGGAAGCCGCACCAGGATTCGATGCCCACCGGAACATACGCGTCACTCTCCAGATCACTGAAGACTTCGCACCCCCACTATAGCACACTTGGGTGGCCGGAATGTGGATGCTCCTTCACCCTGGATGGACGATTCTCCACCCGCTACTTGCCGCTGTGCGGGTTGTCGCGTATGATAGCCGCATCCCATACCCCGGAGTCCCCATGTCTGCCATTGCGACCACCTTCGATGTTGCGGGCGCCCGTGCCTGCTTCCCCGCCTTGCAACGCCGCCAGGGTGACGTCCTTCCCATCTTCTTTGACAATCCCGGCGGCACGCAGGTTCCCCAATCTGTCGCCGACGCCATGAGCCGCTACCTTCTGGAGGCCAACGCCAACGTGCACGGCGGGTTCCGCACCTCCCGCCTGACGGACGCTGTCATCGCCGACGCCCACCAGGCGGCGGCCGATCTGTTGGGAGCCGCGTCGGCCGACGAGATCATCTTCGGCCAGAACATGACAACGCTGACCTTCTCCCTGAGCCGCTCCCTGGCCCGCTGGCTCAAGCCTGGCGACGAAATCATCGTCACTCACCTCGACCACGATGCCAATATCGCCCCCTGGCTGCTCATCGCCCAGGACACGGGCGCGGTCGTGCGCTGGGTGGACATCCACCCCGATGATGTGACTCTCAACCTGGACACCTACGCCGCCGCCCTGTCGCCCCAGACGCGCCTGGTCGCCGTCGGCTATGCCTCTAACGCCGTGGGGACCATCAACGACGTGGCGCGCATGGTCCGCATGGCCCACGCGGCTGGCGCGCTGACCTACGTCGACGGCGTGCAATCCGTGCCCCATCTTCCTACCGACGTGCAGGCCCTGGGAACGGATTTCCTGGCCTGCTCCGCCTACAAGTTCTTCGGCCCCCACGCGGGGCTGGTCTATGGCCGCCTTGACCTGCTAGAGCAACTGCCTGCCTACAAGGTGCGACCCGCCACGAATCTGCCGCCGGGCAAGTTCGAGACAGGTACGCAGAATCACGAGGGTCAGGCAGGCACGTTGGCGGCCATCGACTATCTAGCCTCCCTGGGCGGCGAGGCAGGCTCACGGCGCGAGCGGCTGCTGCGCGGCATGGCAGCGCTACGGGATTACGAGCAAGCGCTCGCCCAACGCCTATTACGCGGCTTGACGAGCATCCCCGGCGTGCGCATCGTCGGGATCGCCGATCCGATGCGGCTCGACGAGCGCGTTCCGACGGTGTCGTTCACCCTCGACGGCCTGACACCCCAGGCGATCGCCGCCGCCCTGGCCCAACGGGAAATGTACGTCTGGGCCGGCAACTTCTACGCCCTATCAGTCACTAGCCAATTGGGTCTCGAACCCCACGGTATCCTGCGCGTGGGCCTGGCGCATTACAACACCGTCGACGAGATCGACCGCTTCCTGACCGCTGTGGAGGACATCCGCCGCGACTGAGTCGGCGCCGGAGGCTTGTAGCCACCGCCACGCCAGTGGCGCTAGGGTAGCACCTCTAGAACAATGGCCGAGCGCGGAGCCAGGCGCAGCCGCAGCGCGCCCACCCCGACGACATGCGCCGCGCCACTCCAGACGTCCTTGAGAACCGTCCCATCCGGCAAATAGCCGGTGACGTCGATGGCCGGCGCGCGGGTGGTCCGCCCGCTGTTCAGCGCGATGACAAGGTGATTCGCCGGCTGACCCTCGCGCGCCAGGCGACGGCCATAGCTAAAGACCATTCCCTGGGCGTAGAGTGGGTCAAACGAGCCGCGCCGTAGCGCCGGGTGAGCGTGCCGAAGCGCCGCCGCCCGCTTGAAGAATGGATATAGATCGCCCTCCCACCAGGTAGGGTCGTCCCACGCCATTGCGCGGCGGTTGTCAGGGTCCTTGGCACCCGGCTTACCCACCTCGTCGCCATAGAAGATAATCGGCGCGCCGGGGTAGGTCATCTGGAACAGGGTCGCCAGGCGGAGCGCACTGGTGTCCCCGCGCGCCATCGTTACGAAGCGGGCCGTGTCGTGGCTGTCCAGCAGGTTGAGTTGCGCGGCGGTAATCGACGCGGGATAGAGGGTCAGCAGGTCGTGCAGGCCACGCGCGAAGCCCGCCGCGTCGAGCGCGGGCGCGGGGTGCAGGCCTGTGCCCATGACGAGCGTCTCGTCTACGCGGTCGCCGATGAAGAAGCCGATGCACAGCCGCGTGAGTAGGTAATTCATCACTGCGTCGAACTGGTCGCCCTGAAGCCAGCGTCGCGCGTCGTGCCAGATCTCGCCGACGATGTAGGCATCGGGATTGATCCCCTTGATGCGGCGGCGGAACTCACGCCAAAACTCGTCGTCGTCGATCTCATTGGGCACGTCCAGCCGCCAGCCATCGATACCATACTCGACCCAATGCTGCCCGACGCCCCACAGAAACTCGCGAACCGCGGAGGTGTCAGTATTGAACTTAGGAAGGGCCGGTAGGCCCAGCCAGCAGGCGTAGTTGGGCGGCTTGACCGGGTCGTAGGGATGCAGGGGCCAGTCGAGCGCCGTGAACCAGTCGATATAAGGTGACTGACCACCATTCTCCAGGATATGGTTGAACTGGAAGAAGCCACGACTGGCATGGTTGAAGACGCCGTCCAGGACAACGCGCATGCCGCGCCGGTGGGCCTCGTCCAGCAAGCGCCGCAAGGCAGCGTTGCCGCCCAGAATCGGATCCACGTTATAGTAGTCGTAGGTGTGATAGCGATGATTCGCCGTCGACTGAAAGACTGGCGTGAAATACACCGCCGTCACCCCCAGGTCCTGGATGTAGTCCAGGCGCTCGGCTACGCCGACCAGGTCGCCCCCCTTGAAGCCGTCGTAGGTGGGCGGCGCGTCCCACGGCTCCAGGAAGTTCGGCTTGGGAACCGACGCGCTGCGGGCGAAGCGATCCGGAAAGATCTGGTAGAAGATAGCATCCTTGACCCACTCAGGCGTGACAGGCGCGCCCGTGGCGTGCCACGCTACAGCCCCATGTTCTATCACACGTCATCTCCTGAAGAGTTGAAGAATAGGCCGGACCCGCGTACAATCAGGGCCAGCCGCCCACTGAGAGACCCGCATGTCTGACCCCTCGCCTACCCGTGACGATACCTTCTTCGGCCGCCTGATCCTGGGCGCTCTGGTCATCCTGGTTGCCTTGGGGGTGGTATGGGCCTACGTCGTCAACCGCCCCGCCATCGCCGGCGTCACTCCGCCCGGTCAACCTGGTCCCATCCTCGCCGTCCCCACGGACCGGCCGGCCGGCATTCGCCCCGTCGGTGTTGCCGCTCAGGCGGTCCAGCCCCCGATGCCCCAGGCAGGGGCGCCCGTGCCTAAGGCCATACCGCCCGCGCCCAAAGCGAATATCCCGCCGCCCGCCGCTGCGCCACCTGGCGCTAACGACCCCGACGCAGCCAGCGCCGCCGCCAACGCCGGCAATCAGGCATCGCAGCGCCAGGACTGGGACACTGCGATTCGCGAGTTCAGCCGCGCTATTGAGATGGCGCCGTCGGGAGTTTACTACAGTCTACGGGGGGATGTCTACTGGCGGGCAGGCAAGCTCGACGATGCCCTGGCCGACTATGACCAGGCGGTTACCCTCGACCCCGCCAACCCCGATGGCTACTATGGCCGTGGCCGGGTCCAACGGGATCGTGGCGATAAGGCCGCGGCCGCCAGTGATTTCCAGCAATTCCTGGACCTCAAGCCTGACGACGACGCCAACGCAGGTATCCGACAGCAGGCCCAGCAGTGGCTCGATGAGCTGAGATAGACGCTCCAGCCAGCTGGCGCTATTCGCGCCTGTGGCGGGCCCGTAGCGGGGGACCTATCTCGGTTAAGCGCGCCCTGCCTGGCGGGGCAGCGGGCTTCAGGCGGGCGCGAGGACCGGCGAGGATGTAGGCGGCTGGCCCAGTTGCAGGATGGACCCATCCACGTGTCGGCCCAGGGTCAAGATACCCACACTACCGGCGTCAGCCCGCCCGGGTGGGGCCACGCAGCCCGGGTTGAACACCAGGGTGTCATAGACACGGATGCGGCACGCCGTCGCCGGGTGGGCAAAGACGACACAATCGACGGGGGGAAAGGCGCGCACCAGCTCAGCCAGGCGGGGATCGGCCTCGTCCCCATCGTTGGCCTGGAACAGGCGCAGCAGGTGACTGGTTGCTGGCAGGCTATGGCCGTGGGCCAGCGCGATCAGCCGGCCGGCCACGTGCAGGATGCGATAGTGGGGATGGCGGGCGCGGCGATCGTGGTCGCCCGCCACGGCAATGACGGGGGCAACCGCTTGCAGGCGAGTAATCACGGACGCATCGCCGATATCACCTGCGTGCAGAATCAGATCGACGCCAGCCAGCCGATCAAGCGCAGCCGACGGTAGATTGCCGTTGGTATTGGCAATCACACCGACGTGCGCCGCTCGATCATGCCGCTGCGGGAGGCGAACCAGGTTACGGACGATATGACGCGTCATAGGTGTCCCCTGAGCTTCAATGCGGCCCCGTTACAGGTAGTATACCCCATCCGCCAGGCGCTGGCAAGAGAAGGCGCTACGTTCATCATACGGGGAACAGGGGACAGAAGGTACGCGGGGGGTGCGACTAGGGTCGGTATCCAGCGCGGCTAAGGTGGCGGCGCAGGGCCGCCAGGGCGCGATACTGCAACTGCTTGACGGCGCCGGCCGTCTTACCCATCAAGCGAGCGATTTCGCTTGGCTCGAAGCCTTCCACGAAGCGCAGGTACAACACTTGTTGCTGGTCGGGGGTGAGCTTGGCAAACAGGACGCGGATGTCCTGATGAGCGAAGGAATCTTCGGCAGTGGCGACAGCCAGGGCATCATCGGGTAATAGCCCCTCTACTGCGGCGTGATGCCGGCGATACTCATCGATGACCAGATTGCGCGCCACGCGATACAACCAGCCCGGCAGCGCGTCAGACGTCACTGAGCCAGCCTGGAGGGAGCGGAACAGACGTAGGAAGACCTCGTTGGCGAAGTCCTCGGCGGCGTCGGCATCGCTCGTCAGCGCGCACAGGTAGCGATATACGCCATCATAATAGCGCACGAAAAGGTGAGTAGCGCGCTCAGGATTGAGCGTGCTGATGCGGTCGGCGGCGGGGGCAGAAATGGCCGGAATCCTCTTCGAGCGAAGACTGACAGCCGCTCGCGCCTAGACGGGGTGTCCCTGCCCCGACTGTCGAGTGCCACATACCGCCGACGGCACAAGCCCACCCTGCCCGCGCGGCGGCGCTACACGTTGATAGACGCCCAACAGCGGCCCGGGATACGCTCGTGCCCACAAATCGGCGAATCCGCCCTCATGGCTCCTGGAAGGGGTGCGCTTGCTCGCCCACCCAGGGATTGGTCCGCCGCTCACGCCCAATGGTCGTCGGTCCACCATGCCCCGACAGGACCACCGTATCAGCCGGCAAGGTAAACAACTGCTCGCGGATGGACCTCGCCAGGGTTGGGAAATCGCCACCCAGATCAGTGCGCCCGATACCGCCAGCAAACAGGGCGTCGCCACTAAAGACAATCCCGGCCTCGCCGGGGGGCGGAGTCCAATACAGGCTGATGCTCCCCCACGAGTGGCCAGGCGTGTAGAGCACACGCAGTTGCAAGCCATCGATGCCGATGCTATCGCCCGCCTCGAGCCAGCGATCGACCGTCGGTGGCGTCGCCGCAACGCCAAGCCAGCGCCGCGCAATGTCTGGCAGCCCTTCGAGCAGCGGACGGTCAGCCTGGTGCATGGCGAAAGGCGCGCCCGTCGCTTCGCACAGGGCCTGCGCCGCCAGAATATGGTCAATATGGCCGTGGGTGGCGATGATGAGGCGTGGCGTGAGCTTGAGGTCCCGCGCCGCCTGTAGGATGGTCTGCGGCTCGTCCCCCGGATCAATGATGATAGCCTCGCCGCTCGCCTCTGGACCGACGATGTAGCAATTGGCCTGGAAGCTACCCAGGGATAAACGCTCGATGATCATGGCTGCGTCTCCAGGTCTGTCCTTACTCCACCTCGAACATGGGCTGAACCAGCCAGTGTTCACCCGCTGCGTGGCGCTCCTCGGCCATCGCTCGTAGCGTCGCTACCCCCCTGTCGATGACCAGCCGGGTATCGGCGCTGTACTCGAGCATGGGCAGGTCGGTGATATTGTCGCCCGCCGCCAGTACCGGCCGCTGGGTGGGGTGAATGTACCGCTTAATAGCCTCGACCTTGCCCCACGTCGCGCACGCGACCCCGTCCAGTTCCGACGTGATACGTCCATCGACGACGCGGGTGCGCATGCCAATAACCCGCGCGGGGTCCAAACCCAACATCTCTGCCATCGTCTGGACCGCCCATACATTGGTGGCGGAGACAACCCACACCTGGATGCCTGCCTCTTCCAGGCCGCGCATCAGGCCCAGAATCTCCGCGTAGGGGCGCAACCCCTGGTAGAAAGGAAGGGTCTCATCGCCCAGGCTGAACTCGCGCTGCCCCAGCAAGGCCTCAAGCTCGCGCGCCGCCGCTGCGCGAGTCAGCCGCTGCACCGCCGCCGGTGTTAGCCCCGTGAGGACGCGCGTCTGCCACGGGAACCCCTCTTGCGGGTCGAGCAGGCCGGCCCGCGCATAGCCACCTATCAACGCCGCCTCCCAGGCGCGGCGAGTTGCGTCGGCGGCCGACGCCGCCGTGCGAGGGTTGGCGGCGAGGGAAGCCACCTGCCCCCGCAACGGGTCATCGCACTCCACGCCGAGGACGTCCCAGAAGTCATCATGGTCCAGCGCAAACGCAAAGTGGTCAATCTGGTACACGAACAAAGCATCGCCAATGTCGTGGCGAATGACCGTCTGGTCCCAGTCAAAAACGGCGAAAGGCGGCGCGCCATCGGGCGCATAGGTAACAGGGTCAGCTGCCACCCGCATCGCCAGGTCTTCGAGAACAGCGCGCACCTCAGGCAGCCAGGAACCATCGAGACGCATAACGCATATACCTCTCAAGTAAGGGCAGGCCTGCGCGCCTGCCCTCTGAAGTCTACCCACATCGCAGCCAAACCCCAAGGCGGAGTCGGCCGCGTTGACAAGCCAACAAGCCTGCGGTACACTTGCCGCTACAGCGGGTCAGGCTAGATCCGATACACCGCACGGAGGAGAAAACGACCATGAAACGCGTATTGTCCCTGATGGCGTTGCTGATAGCCGTGGCGGCCCTGGCCGCCGCCTGCGGCCAGCAGCCTGGCGCGGCGGTCCAGCAGGCCGCGCCCACCGTTGCAGCCGCTGTCAAGGCGGCCGCGCCCACCGTCGCCGCTGAGGTCAAGGTCGCGATGCCGACCGTCGCCGCCGCCGCCGCGCC
>CAZJJF010000173.1:0-8024 GCA_964546245.1 uncultured Anaerolineales bacterium | reverse complement strand
GTCGAATTGCCGTGCCGTGGCGGAGTCGACCCAACGGCCGTCGATGTAGTTCTGGAACTCCATGCTGCCTCTGTATAGGTTGCACCAGGTGGCTATTGGATATCTTTGACCATGTGATAGACGAGGTCGGAGGCTGAAACAACCGCCAGTGGGCGGCGTTTGTCGCCCTGCTCCTCCACGACAACGGCGCGATGGATGTGATGCTCGAGGAGCAGGCTGGCAACGTCCACGATCAGGGTGGTCGGCGCGACCGTGACAACATGCTCGGACATGTGGTCTTGTACGATGCGCGTGCCCCAATCGTCGTCGTCGAGCATGGCTTGCAGCAGATCCGTGCGCGTGATGATGCCGACCAGATAACCCTGGTCGTCGATGACGACGAGGCTGCTGATGTCGTCGTCAACCATGCGCCGTGCGACAACGGAGAGGGGTACGTGGGAGGTGCAAGTGGATGTGCCGTAACGTTTGGCCTGAAGTACAGTGCGCCCCGTGCGCATGGAGACACCTCCTGCGGGTGTGTCAGGGTTGCAGGACGAGATTGTTGAAGGTTTTGGGTCGGTGCCACTCGCGCTGTGCCGACGTTGATACCAGCGTGTCCTGGGCGGGGCTGGGTGAGTCGGTATCACTGATTGAGAAGGTGAAGCCGGTTACTTGATTGCCGCGTGGCTGGCTACCTAGCAGCTGCCACGGGATGGCTGCCTCGATGGTGTAGCCCTGTCGGCCGTCGCTGAGGGTGACACGCTGGGCTGCGGTGCGAATGCCCGCCGCCGTCCCGGTCATAGGGCGCGGTGTCCAGACGAAGGCTTCGGGCGGGGCCCCCTTGAAGTCGCCGGGCGATAGGCCGATGTGCCAATCATCCGCGTTGAACTCGCTCGTGTCGAAGTCCCCCTCAAGGTCTACATCCCATTGAACCTCGACGCTGTCGCCCAGATATAAGGTGTCGCCGCGACTGGGTTGACTGAATATGTCGTCGACGACAGCCGAGGCGAGATAGAGACTCTCGTCGTCCCAGGCGAACCACAGTCGCCCATTCAGGTCATCGGGGCCGGACCATCGCTCTTTGCCAAAGACTACGTTGGCGACCGGATAGCCCTCGCCGGCCCATTCGCCGCTCAAACGCCCGTCGATGTCGGGCGCGCGGGTGGCACGCGGCACAAATAAGGATCCGTTCGGCCGCTGCCGTGGCGTAGCGGTGGCCGTGGCCCTGGCTGAGGCGTTCGCCCTGGTGGCTGTGGGTGTGTCGCTCTGGCTGCCAGCCGCCCGGGCGGTCAGGAATTGCCAGCCGCCCACTACCACCACCAGCGCCAGGCCGACGGCCAGGGCCACCCACAACCAGGGGATCGAGGGCTGGGGCGTGGCGGTGGCGGCGGGCGGGTAGGCGGCGGCGGTTGATACCGCGTCGGCAGCCGGCCTCGGTGCGGCTGGGCCGGCCGGCTGGGCTAGCGGGCTGGACAATGGGGCGGCGCACACGTAACAGAAGTTGCGGCTGGCGCTGTTCTCTGCGCCGCACTCAGGGCAGATCATCGCTGTGGCTCAGCGAGTTGCAGTGTTCCCCAGCTGGTTGGGTCGTTCAACTGGCGAACTGGCGAGGTGGACACCATGCTCTTCTGTTCCAGTGTTCCGGGCGTGTCGTTGTCATTGATGTTGACGGCGAAGCCGAATGTATTCCCCGCGCGCGGCTCGACGCGGAGCATCGTCCAGGGAACCGCCGCTGCCAGGCTGTAGCCGTCGCTGTCGCGAGCGGCCGCCATCTGAATAGCGCCTGGGCCGGGCAGGCCTCGATAACTCCACCACTGCCACTGGGGGTTGGAACTGAGCAGGTTGCCCGGCGATAATCCGATCTGCCAATCGTCGTCGTTGTACACCCGGCTGGTGAAGTCACCGGCCAGGTCGCCATCGAATTGCAGTTCGACGCTGTCGCCCTGGTAGAGCAGGATGCCCGACGATTCCTGGACGAAGATGTCGTCGCTGACCTTCACTAGCAAGTAGAGATAAGTATCATCCCAGCCGGACCATAGCGTTCCGCTGAGGTCCTGGGAGCCGCCCCAGTTCGAGCCGCCGTAGACGGGCGTGTCCAACGGTATCGCCTGGGCGCCGCCCGCCAGTAGCCGCTGGCGCAGGTCGTCCACGCCCGATACGCCACTGGCCGCGATGGGCACGGCACGAATCACCGGGCCGTTGGGGCGCACCATCTGGGGGCTGGCGTCGCCCGGAGCGGGCGACGGCCGGGGGGTAGCGCCGGTTGCTGTAATGGCATTGGCGAGCAGGACGGCTGTCGCGATGCTGGGCGGCGGCCCTGGCGTCACGGTGTTGGTGTCACGCGGCTGCCGGCCGGGCGGGGGGGGGATACTCGCCAGTGGGGCCGCAAGGGGGACGAGCGCGCTTGCCGCCGTGGGGGTGGCTGCCCGCACGACGACCGGGGAGGGCAAGGCCTCGGCTATCTGGCCCGCCAACGGTGCGGCGTTGCGATTGGCAAGCATCCAACTAGCCACGCCGATCGCCAGAATCACCAGCGCGCCACCGGCGATGATGGGTAAGAGCGCGGTTGGGCGCAGCCGACGGCGGCCGAGCATCCTCATATCCTCGGATGCCTGGCGATCAGGGAGGGCCGGGCCGCTCTTCTGGCGCATGTAGGACGGGACCAGGGATGGCTCGTCCGGGGGCGTTGCCGAGCGGGTTGGCTTATCCGCCACCACCGCCACCCTTGATACCGCCCTCCGTCAGGTCCGCCGGATCCAGCAGGCGATTCAGCTCGGCCGGGGTAAGGTCTGTCATCTCGGCAGCGACGTCCTTGACACGGCGACCCTCGGCATAAGCGCGCTTGGCGATCTTCGCGCCCAGCTCATAGCCGATGATTGGGTTGAGGGCCGTGACCATGATGGGGTTCTTCTCCACCGTCTCCGCGATGGCCTCCCGGTTCACGGTGAAACCGGCGATGGCCTTGTCGGCCAGAACGCGCGACGCGCTTGCCAGTAACTCGATGGACTGAATCAGGTTGTAGGCAATGACCGGCAGCATCACGTTCAACTCAAAGTTGCCGAGGGCGGCCGCCGCCGTTACGGTCGAATCGTTGCCAATGACCTGCGTGCCGACCATCATTACGGCTTCCGGAATCACTGGATTGATCTTGCCCGGCATGATGGACGAGCCGGGTTGCAGCGCGGGCAGCACGATCTCGGCCAGCCCGGCCTGGGGGCCGCTATTCATCCAGCGCAGGTCGTTGCAGACCTTGATAAGGGCCACAGCGTAGGCCTTTGCCTGCCCGCTAAGCTCCACCGCCGTATCCTGGGCGGCCTGCGCCTCGAAGTGGTTATCAGCCTCGCGGAACGGCAGGCCTGTCACCTCGCTGAGCTTCGCCGCCACGCGACGACCGAACTCTGGATGCGCATTGATACCCGTGCCGACGGCCGTGCCGCCGAGGGCCAACTGCGCCAGGCGCGGCAGCGTGGCTTCGATGCGCTGACGGGCGTGAGCCACCTGCGTTGCCCAGCCACTGATCTCCTGGCTCAGTCGCACCGGCATGGCGTCCATGAGATGGGTGCGGCCGGTCTTGACGACGTCGTGGGTGTCCTGAGCGCGCTTCTCCAGGGCCGTCTGGAGGTGCGCCATGGCGGGTAGCAGGTTCTCGGCGACTTCCAGATAGGCGGCGACATGGATGGCAGCGGGGATGACATCGTTGCTGCTCTGCCCCATATTGACGTCGTCGTTGGGGTGAATCTTGAGGGCGGGGTTGACCTGGCGGGCGCGGCTGGCAATGACCTCGTTCGCGTTCATATTCGTCGAGGTGCCCGAGCCGGTCTGGAACACGTCAATCGGAAACTCGCCATCCCATTGGCCGTCGGCGACCTCGCGGGCCACCACCTCGATCAGCTCCGCCTTATCGGACGGGAGTAGGCCCAGGTCCTCGTTTGCCCTGGCGGCGCTGAGCTTGATGAGGCCCAAGGCCCGCAGGAAGGAGCGCTGGAGCCGGAGGGGGCTGATGGGGAAATTCTCGACGGCTCGCGCTGTCGATGCGCCGTACAGGGCGTTAGCGGGGACGAGCATCTCGCCCATACTGTCGCGCTCGACGCGGAATCCACTCTCGTTGGATGCGCTCATGGCTCCACTCCTTTGGGAAAGGTCATTTGGCGGATGAATTGTACATCTGGCGGGGGTGGGTGTCCAGATGCCACGACGCCTGCGGTCTTGATAGCCGGGCGCGCGGGCCGCGCTGCGTGGGGAGACTTGACGAATCTGGAGGCGGCAGGCAAAATCCGCTGGTTCGGCGCATAGATGCCCGGCCAGGAGGCGCGGCCATGAGCGAACCCCGCTTCCCGACGCAACTGCAGATGATCTGGCCCCGCGTTCGCCTCGCGACCCCGCCCGCGCCTCGCGTCGCGCCGGGCTACACCTTGCGCACATACCGCGTTGGCGATGAGGCGCGCTTTGTCGAGCTGTTGCACCTGGCAGGCTGGTCGAACTGGGGGGATGAACTGCTGCGCGCCTGGGTTCCCCGCATCCTGCCCGACGGCTGGTTCATGATGGTACACGAGGCGAGCGGCGAAATCGCGGCAACGGCGATGGCGGTCCACAGCCACGCGCCGGAACACCCCTTTGGCGGCGAGTTGGGCTGGGTAGCGGCCGACCCGCTTCATTTGGGACGGGGCCTGGGCAAGGACGTGGCGGCGGCCGTGACAGCCCGACTACTACGCGGCGGCTACCGTCGCATTCACCTGTACACCGAAGACTTCCGCCTGCCTGCCCTGCGTTCATACTTGAGCCTGGGCTATGTGCCCTTCCTCTGCGCCGCAGATATGGCTGGCCGCTGGCAGGCAGTCTGCGAGGGTGTGAACTGGCCCTTCATGCCAGACACCTGGCGGGCCGACAGCGAAGCCTACCTGGGGATGCCACCGTGACCAGGCGGTCGATAGCGGTGGATGAGTTTCTGGGCGACTACTCGCCAGTAGTGCGCGAGACGGCCCACGCGGCCCGTCGGGTCGTGCTGGCTGCGCTGCCCGAGGCCCACGAGGCCGTCATCTCTGGCTGGCGGCTCATCGGCTATCGCGTGCCAGCCGGCAAAGGCTCGGCCTACGTCGGCTACCTCGCGCCCCTGGCCGACGAGGTGCGTCTCGGCTTTGAGTGGGGCGTCTACCTCGACGATCCGAACGGCGTGCTGGCGGGGGGCGGAGCGCAGGTACGTTACGTGTCCCTCACATCGCCGAACGATGTGCGCGCGGAGTTGCTTATCCCCTTGCTGCAAGACGCAGCCGAGTTGGCGCTGCTTCCCAGGGCCTTACGGGTGACGTTGCCTCGCCGATCCTGAGGCGCGGCCGCCGGAGAACTGGCATGAGATCTAATCGCTTGCGTCAGGCATTGCAGACGGGCCGTCCGACCATTGGTACGCATCTCCACGCGTCGTGGCCGTCGGTGGTGGAGACGGTCGGCCACACCGGTATGTTCGACTACGTGGAGTTCGTGTCAGAGTACGCGCCCTATGACCTGTACGCCCTGGACAATTTCTGTCGTGCGGTGGAGCTGTTCGATATGGCGGCCATGATCAAGGTCGACCAGGAGCCGCGCGCCTACCTGGCGCAGCGGGCCATCGGCGCAGGTTTTCAGAGTGTGCTGTTCGCCGACGTGCGCAGCGCGAACGATGCGCGGGCGTGTGTGGCGGCGGCGCGTCCCGATACGCCCGATAGCGGCGGAACGTATGGCGTCACTACCCGCCGTCATACCTACATGCTCTATGGCGGCACGCCGGACTATGTGCAGGCGCTGGAAGATACGGTAGTTGTGCTGATGATCGAGAAGCGTGGCGCAGTCGAGGAATTGGAGGAGATTCTGGCCGTGCCCGGTGTGGATATGATACAGTGGGGGCCGGCCGACTACAGCATGAGCGTCGGTCGCCCTGGTGCGTGGCACTCGGCGGAGACCCGCGCCGTCGAGAAGCGCGTCTTCGAGACGGCGCTGCGCATGGGGATTCCGCCCCGCGCCGAGATTAGTTCGCCGGACGACGCGCGCCGCTATCTGGACATGGGTGTGCGGCACTTCTGCCTGGGCACCGATCTGTTCATCCTGTTCGACTGGTGGAAGCACAACGGCGCGGAATTGCGCCGTGTTGTTGAGGCTTGATAGGGGCTTCAACTGTCATCGAGCGCGCTTCGAGTTGGAACTGACTGCTGAAGGAGAATCTGTATGACCCTGCATCCTGATGCGCGAGCCTTTCTCGACGCCCGCGAGGCGGCCGGCGTACGGCCTGTGCAAGACCTGACGGTGGCCGAGGCCCGCGAGCAGTCGATACGTCTCATGGCGCTGGTAGATTCGGGGCCAGCCGTCGCGACGATTACCGACCGAGACATCCCCGGCCCGCGCGGCCCCATTCCCCTGCGCGTCTACCGTCCCGCCGATGGCGCCACCCTGGGCGACCCGCCGCCGGTCCTGGTGTGGTTCCACGGCGGCGGCTGGGTGCTGGGCAACCTGGAGACGACGGATCCCGTGTGTCGCGACCTGGCGAGCGGCGTGCCTTGTGTCGTGGTGTCGGTCAACTATCGCCACGCGCCCGAGGACAAGTGGCCGGCCGCGGCCGACGACTGCTACGCCGCGACCGCGTGGGTCGCCGAGAATGCTGGGGCGTTGGATGTGGATCCAGGGCGCATTGCTGTGGGCGGGCAGAGTGCGGGCGCCAATCTGGCGGCGGTCGTTGCCCTCATGGCGCGCGACCGAGGCGGCCCGCCCCTCATTTTTCAGTCCCTCAACGTACCTGTCACCCACTACGACTTCGACAGCCTGTCTTATCAGGAGAAGGCGGAAGGCTACGGGCTGACACGAGCGGCGATGGAGTACTACTGGAATTGCTACCTCGCGCACCCTGACGACGGCATGCATCCCTACGCCTCGCCGTTGCGGGCCGACGACGTGGGCGGCCTGCCCCCTGCCCACGTGCTGACCGCCGAGCACGACCCGCTACGCGACGAGGGCGATGCCTACGCGACGCGGCTGCAAGGGGCTGGCGTGGCTGTGACCCATGGCCGCTACGCAGGCATGATTCATGGCTTCCTGGGCGCGCAGGCCGTTGACGATATGGTGGTGGAGCTGCGCCAGGCGTTCGCGGCCAGGTAGACCTGACTGGTATCCAGCAACCCGCCGAGTGTGCCCCGTCTCCCGCAGGAGTCACGATGGCGGTTGTTTCGTAACTTCGAGAACTTTGCCCGCGCACTGGACAGCCACCCCAGCCCGATGCACGGCCTGGACTTCTGCCACGGCTGTAGGTCGGAGATGCGCGGTGGGGCGGGGGTGCTGGACGCCATCGACTACTTCGGGCGGCGCGGGCGGCTATTCTACCTCTATTTGCGCGACGCAGTTGGCCGCGCCCAGGACTTTACCGAGTGCTTCATCAATGAAGGTAACAGCGACGTGTTCGCAGTGATGATGAAACTCATAACCGACCACCGACCACCGACTGCCGACTGCCGGGGGCAGCATCGACCGTCAACTCGACAATGGGAGGGGTCTCTGGAGGACGGCAAGCGGGAAGCCTCCTCGCTCCGCTCGGAGTGACCCTTAACTGCAAACCCGGTCATCGGTCGTCAGTGGTCAGTGGTCGGCCGGAGAAACGGCTTGCTGACGCGGGAGGAATGATGTACACGGTTGTGCGCGAGATAGAGCGGCCGCCCCAGCTGGCCGTCGAGACGCTGAGCCGCATCGCGACGGCCGTGCTGAGCGACACGCTTGGGCGGTTCGCGACGATGGACGCGGGCATCAAGCCCCTGGCGGAGGGGATGCGCGTGGCTGGTCCGGCCGTGACAGTCAAGACCTACCCCGCCGACAACCTCATGATTCACCTCGCACTGAAGGTGGCACGGCCCGGCGACGTGCTGGTGGTGGATGCCGACGGCGTCACGGATACGGCGGTTATCGGCGAACTGGTGGCGTTGTGCGCCAGGACCCAGGGCATCGCCGGACTGGTCGTGGATGGCTCGATTCGTGATAATATGGGCATCCGCGCCCTGGAATGGCCGGTGTTTGTACGCGGCGTCGTTCCCAAT
>CAZJJF010000172.1:0-8029 GCA_964546245.1 uncultured Anaerolineales bacterium | reverse complement strand
TATTCAATCTGCCGCCCGCGCCCCGCGAGGAACGCGAGACCCGACGGCGGGCGATGGAGTTGCTCGATTTGGTGGGACTGGCCGACCGCGCCGAGGTGAAGGCGCGCAACTTCCCCTACGGCGACCAGCGCCGCCTGGAGATTGCCCGCGCCCTGGCCCTCAAGCCGCGCGTGTTGCTGCTGGATGAGCCTGCGGCGGGCATGAACCCTGCGGAGAAGGCCGACTTGAGCGCGTTCATCCGTGACCTGCGTACTCACTACGGTCTGACTATCCTGCTCATCGAGCATTCAGTGCCCCTGGTCATGGGGTTGTGTGACCGTATCGCCGTCCTGCACTTCGGCCATCTCATCGCCCTGGGCGATCCCACCTATGTCAAGAACGACGAGGCGGTTATCGAGGCCTACCTGGGAGAGCCGGAATGACCGTGCCGGCCGTCGCCCCGCCCAACGCCTCCGCGCGTCCTCCATTGCTGTCCATCGAGCGGCTCTTCGTCAACTACGGCGGCATCCAGGCCCTCCAAGACGTGACTCTCGACGTAAACGAAGGTGAGGTGGTGACGCTCATCGGCGCCAACGGCGCGGGCAAGAGCACCACCCTGCGCGCCATCTCGCGGCTGCTGACTCCCCGCGCCGGGCGTATCCTGTACGGCGGCCAGGATCTGCTGCGCCGGCGCGCTGACGAGGTAGTACGGCTGGGAATCGCCCACGCCCCGGAGGGTCGCCGCGTGCTGGCCCGCCAGACGGTGATGGACAACCTGCTCCTGGGTGCGTATAGCCGCGCCGATCGCCCTACCATTCAGGCCGATCTGGAGCGCATGTATCATCGCTTCCCACGCCTGGGTGAGCGACGCTATCAGCTCGCGGGGACGCTCAGCGGCGGCGAGCAGCAGATGCTCGCCATCGCCCGCGCCCTCATGAGCCGCCCGCGCCTGCTCCTCCTCGACGAGCCGAGCCTCGGCCTGGCGCCCCTCATCGTGCGCGAGATTTTCGACATCATCCGCGAGCTTCACGACAGCGGCGTGACGATTCTACTCGTCGAGCAGAACGCCGCGCTGGCGCTGCGCAACGCCGACCGAGGCTACGTCCTGGAGGCGGGCCGGGTCACATTCTTCGGCCCGGCTGCCGAGTTGATTTCGGATGAGCGGGTGAAGAAGGCGTATTTGGGGTAGGGGCAGGGTATCCTGCCTGCCAGCGCAGGGCGGCTTTGCCTGCTTGGCGCCGATCGACGTGGATGCACTCATGATTTCGCCTGCCGATCGTTGGCGCGACCAGCTTCTTCAGTGGACCGCGCCGCTGCCCGAACAAGCCGCCGATACCCCCACCAGCGATGGCTGGCGCGCCCACGCCCACCGCTTTCGCGCCATCAACCGCGCGGTGCAGGGACGCGAAGAGCCGCTGATAACCCTCCTGGGCCGGTGGTGGGCGCCGGGGGCGACGCTCCTCGACGTCGGGGCCGGCGGTGGGCGCTTCGCGCTGCCTCTGGCCGAGCGCGACTGGCGCGTGACGGCCGCCGAGCCGTCGCAGGGGATGCGCGATGTACTGGCTGAGGCGGTGAGCGAGCGCGGCGTGAGCCTGGATATTCTGCCCTTGCGCTGGCCGCCAACGGATGCTCCGCCCCGCGCCGATGTCGTGCTGTGCGCCAACGTGCTCTATGATGTGGCGCAGCTGCCCCCCTTCGTGGCTGCGCTGGACCGCGCGGCGCGCCAGGCCGTAGTTGTCTATCTGTCACTGACGCATCCGGTCGGCCACCTGGCCGACCTGTGGCGGGAGTTTCGCGGCTGGCATGTACCCAATGGCCCCACCTACCTGGATGCGGCGGCCGTCATGTTTGACCTCGGTATCCCCGTGAACGCCACGCTGTTGCCCGTCACGCCAACATTGGTCTTCGACGACCTGGACGCTGCCCTGGCCGCCTACCGCGAGCGGCTGGGGCTGCGGGTCGATCCAGAGCGCGACACCGCGCTCCGGGCGGCCCTGGCGGGGCGTCTCGTTGCGCGGGATGGGCGGCTGGTCATGCCCAACCGCGAGCCGTTCGGGGCTGCCCTATGGTGGGAGAAGGCTGGCGCGTAAACCGAGGGGTCTTGCCAAGAAGTGGGAGCCTCAGCGGCCTTGCGACGGCGGCTGAGGCTCCCAACACATCCAACTGTCAGGGGTTAGCGCGGCTCAGCCGGCGGGGCGAAATCCTCCTCCTCCGGCTCGGCCTGGGCGGCCAGCGCCTCGGAGATGCCGGGGCCGTGTCGCTGCTGCTCGAAGCGTGTCTTGCGCTTGCGGAGTTCGCGCTCCATCTCGTCGACCGCCACACTCACTGCTTTCACTGCGGTATCAGCCTCCTCCTCCGTGACCAGAGTCGCGCCGGGGATGCCGACCGTCAGCAGGGCATGGACCCCGCTATTGTGCTGGCTCGGCTTGAGGGCGACGCGAATCCACACCGTATCCTGGTCCCAACGGGTGAGGAGCTTGTCGAGCTTGGCGACTTTGGTCGCAATCTTGCTTTTGTCGCCTTCGCTGACCGTGACGTCGAGGGCAGTTAGCTGATCGATCATGATTCCACTCCTTGCAATGGTTTCAAGCCTCATGTCTCACGTCGTGGCCGACCGACAACGTGAGGCAGGAAGCTTGAAACAACATTCGCCTGGCCGGACGGGGAGGGGGGTCATGGCGGGGGCTGATGCATGGCGGACGGCTTGCTGCTGAGGCGGTACACGATGCGGCCCCGCGTCAGGTCGTAGGGGGTCAACTCAACGCGCACCCGGTCCCCCAGCAGGACGCGAATG
This sequence comes from uncultured Anaerolineales bacterium, assembly GCA_964546245.1. GTDB lineage: Bacteria > Chloroflexota > Anaerolineae > Epilineales > JAHCIE01 > JAHCIE01. Next base: position 5,256 of record CAZJJF010000172.1, on the reverse strand, counting down.
TTGTTCTTGCGCAGGCGGCCGGCCAGGTAGGCCAGGGTTTCCATGCCACCGTCGAGCTGAACGCGGAACGATGCATTTGGCAGCGCCTCGATCACCACACCTTCGGTCTCTAGCTTGTCTGACTGGGCTGGCTTTTTCGCCATGGAATCTCCTTTCGAGGGGCGCATGGGCTATAATTGCCCGGGCCGACGCCGACCAGGACTATTATGACATCAGTACCGACGATTGAGCAAATTAAGTACGCCCTTACGCTGAAGCGGCCGGGCCTCAGCGGCTGGAGCCGCATGATGCCACAGCCTCGAACGGTGATGCCGCTACCCGACCTACAGCCGCGTCAGGCAGGGGTACTCTTGCTGCTTTACCCGTTGGATGGCTCCCTTCATGTCGTCCTTACCAAGCGCACCGAGGACCTCAAGACCCATAAGGGGCAAATCTCGCTGCCCGGCGGCGGCATCGAGGTGGGGGAGACGCCGGTCGGGGCGGCTCTCCGCGAGGTCTGCGAGGAGTTAGGGGTGGTCGGGGAGGAAGTGGTCATCTTAGGAAAACTGACACCCTTGTACCTGCCGCCCAGCAACTACCTTGTTCATCCTACCGTAGCCTACGCTGCGCTGCGCCCCACCTTCCGCCCCGACCCCCGCGAGGTGGCCGAGGTACTCGAGGTGCCGCTGGCCGCGCTGCTCGACACCGCCACGGTGGCCGAGGAAACCTGGGATCTGCGTGGGGTAGATACCCGTGTTCCCTACTATCGCGTCGGCCCCCACAAGGTGTGGGGCGCGACGGCCATGGTGCTGGCCGAGTTCGTCACCCTCCTCGAACAGGCCAGCGCCTCGGCGGCTGCCCGCGCGGCCTCTGAGTGATTTCCCTTCCCTTTTTCATTGCCCCTGGCCCTGGAAGACTGTAAAATTGTGAACGGAAGCCCAAAGGAGGGCTTCCGCGAGGCGAAGCGCGCCGTGGTTCGGCTGGCGCGCGATTGCCCTGCCAACGCCCGTGATCAGGAGGACACGATGCCTACCCCCTATCGGCGGGCGCTCGCCGTCGGCCTTCTCGCCCTGCTCATCGCTCTACTGGGCGCGACCGCCGTGAGCGCCGATCCCCCCGACCCGAAGCAGCCGTTGCCCCCTATCCCCAATGCTCCCCTCGCCCCGCCGACTGTGGGCAAGGTCAGCGGGCCAAATGGTGTCCTGGACTACAGCGACCTGACAGCCCACGAAGACGCCTGGGTAGCATCTGGCCCCGCCTACGCCAACCAGAACCGAGGCGGCGATCAGATACTGTACGTCGGCTTCGACGGCCGAGCCGACGCCCAGGCCGAGCGGACGCTCCTCTATTGGAAGGGTGACGTGCCGGATGGCGCGATTGTCGACGCATCCTTCATGAAGCTGAATCTGTACGCCTCCCAGGGCGGCGGCTCGATGAATATTGTCGTGCGCCGTATCACAGGCTCATGGACCGAGTATGGTGTCACCTGGAATACGATGCCTGCCTACGACAACGCGCGGGATTGGGGCAGCACCTTCGTGGGGACGACCACCGGCCCCTACGAGTGGGACTTGACGGACCTGACGCGCCGCTGGGCGAATGGCGATTTCAACAATCAGGGCGTCATACTCATCGGCGATGAGACCGTACGCCCGGGCGTAGCGTTTGACCGCGCCTTCTGGTCGCGGGAAGCGCCCGACGACAGCCGTCGCCCCAAGCTCCAGATCAACTATGGCATCGCCCGCGTCCTGAATCTACCCGCCAATTCGGGCACGACCTTCACCGTGCAATGGGACTCGGGCGGCGCGGCGAGCGCACGCCGTTGGGACATCGAGTACCGGCGGCGCACGTTCAGCGGCAGCTTCGGTGGCTGGACGCGCTGGCTGAGCGACTATTCCAGCACGTCGGCGACCTTCAATGCCGAGCAGGGGTACATCTATCAGTTCCGTGTGCGCGCCATCTACGCCGACGGAACGAAGGCCACGTGGAGCCTGCCCGGCAACGAGACCGCCATCGACACGACGCCACCCACTGTGCAGTGGACGCCGCCGCTACCGGCATTCTCGCAGCCGTCGTTCACCGTGGCCTGGCTCGGCTCCGATAGCGGTTCGGGTATCCAGAACTACGATTTTGAAGCCTATGACAATGGCAACCCGGTGACCTACTTCACGACGACGGCGACGAGCCAGAACTTCACTGGCGGCATCGACGGGCACACGTATACCTTCCGGGTACGCGCGCGCGACAACGCCGGCAACGTGAGTGATTGGATCACGACCCAGACGGTCGTTCAGACGACGCCGCCCACCGTGACGATCAATCCGCTGCCCACCATGTCCCCGCCCACCTTCACTGTGTCGTGGTCTGGCTCTGACAACATCAGCGGTATCAAGGGCTACCAGTTGGAGATCTATCAGGATGGTGTGGGCCAGGGGGCGGTGGCGACCCCCGACACTAGCTACGTGCTGACCAACGGCCAGACCGGCAGCACCTATAGCTTCCGTGTGCGCGCCCAGAACAATGCGGGCATCGTGTCCGAGTGGTCGCCCTTCGTCGAGACGTTGGTAGACGGCACGCCGCCCACGCCAACGCTGAGCGTCGCCGCGCGCTATCAGGTCAGCACCAACATTGTCGTCACCTGGTCGGCGACCGACACCGTCAGCGGTGTCAGCAGCTACGACCTCCAGGTGAGCCTCAACGGTGGCGGCTGGACGGACTGGCTTCACGCCGTGACCTTTACCAGCGGCACATACTTTGGCACGACGGGCAATACCTACGCCTTCCGTGTCCGCGCCCGCGATGGCGCGGGGAATGTGAGCGATTGGTTCACCGGCCAGAACAATCAGACGACGATTGCCGTCGTCGAGACGAGCGGTCGGGTGCTGGGCAATCTTGGCCTGCCCATCGCAGGCGCGACGGTGGCAGGCACGCCGGGCGCGCTGAACAACAATGCCCTCACCAGCGGCTTCGGCAACTACGCGCTGTATTGGAACGCTGTCGTGGCGCGCACCGTCAACGCCTCGCACCCCAACTACCTGCCCTTCGCGGCGATCAGCGTCCCGGCCGCGTCAGGGTTGCAGCCCAACGTGGACATCTACCTCCGCCCGCAGAACGACACGGTCGCCAATGGCAATTTCCAGTCCGGCCTTACCGGCTGGACGACCAGCGGCGCCGTAACGCTGGGCACGGGGCACTCTGGCCTGCAAAGCGCGGCGCTGGGGGCGGGCGGTAGCCTCACCCAGCGGGTCAGCGTACCCGACAGCCCGACACCCAGTGTGGTGTCCTTCCTGTACATCGTCAGTGGCGCGACGACCGGCTCGATGCAGGTGACCTTTGGCAACTGGTCCAACGGCCAGTCGGCCGTCGTCAACACGGTCCCGCTGTCGGGCGCACCTGGCTGGCGGCACGCCTACTTCCAGCTGGGGCCGCAATACGCGGGCGCTCAGTTCGACCTGACCTTCAGCCTGAGTGCGAGCGCCACCGGTACTACCGTAGGTGTGGACGAGATCAGCCTGGGCGCGGCGCAGGCAGTGCTGCACTATCAGTTCATGCCCTTGATCGCCAAGAATGGGCTGCTGGGCGCGCCGATGGCGGCCAGCAGGCAGGAAGCTGTCGACATCCTGGTGATGCCGTCCGAGGCGCTCCCCACCGGGCGGCCGGCGGCGGACAGCGGCCCGGTCGTGGACTTGAGCCAGCCGGGGAACAAAGCAACGCCGTAGCCGAGTTACAGGTGAAGCGGGGGTTGCGGTTGCGCCGCAACCCCCGCGCCTGTGTGCGTCGTACAACGCCCTAGACAACAGGCTCCAGGAACTCGGTGCGGTTGTCGAAGGGGTCGCGAGCATAGAAGCGGCGATAGCCCGGCAGCAGGTCGTCATCCTCGGTGGCGATGCCGACCGCCTCCAATCGAGCGCGCAACCCGTCCAGGCCCTCCACCAGCAGCGCAATGTGCCGCCGCGCGGCGGCGTTGTCCTGGCCGTCCTGGATGCCGATGTGGAGTTGGCGATCACCAACGGCAAACCACACACCCCCGCGACCCTTGAGCGTCGCGGGCTTCTCGATCTCAGTCAGGCCCAGCAAGTCCCCATAGAAGCGCCGCGCCTCGTCTTCACTGCCTCCAGGCGCGGTAATCAGCACGTGGTCGAGCTGGGCGACGCGAGGCGATACGCTGGACAACGGCTCGGCGTTTCGGTCGGGCATCTCGGTTGCCTCTCTCATGAAGACTCGGGTCGCCGCTCCGAAGGGTACGACATGGTCGGTGGCGGCGATGCGAACGGTGACGGCGCCACTGTCGGGCTCCACGGCGCGGACTTCAAGCCGCACCTGGGGGAAGAGGCCGATGGCGGCCAGGGCGCGTAGCAGGGCGGCGTCTTCGTCGATCACCTCGGCGACGACCCCCACGTCGCCGATGCCCATATCGGACAGGCGGTGGCTGGCGACGGCGGCAATCGCCCCCTCCTTGCTGGGAATGGGCGCGCCGTGGGGGTCGGTGCGAGGATAGCCCAGGGCGGCCGCCATGCGGTCGGCGACCATCGGGCTGATGGCGTGCTCCAGGCGGTGCGCCTCGGCGTGAACCGCATCCCACGGCACGCCCAGCGCCTCGGCCAGGTACAGCTCGATGAGGCGATGGTGGCGAATGACTTCGAGGGCGATGCGCTCGCCAGCCGGCGTGAGGTCCACCCCCTGATAGGGCTTGTGCTCGATGAGGCGCATCTCGGCCAGCTTCTTGACCATGCCTGTGACGGACGCGGGGGCGACGCTCAGGCGGTCGGCGATGCTGGTTGTGGTTGCCTTGTTCGTCTCGCGCACCAATTCGTAGATGACTTTGAGATAGTCTTCGACAGACGGGGTCTGCATGGCATCTCCCATGAATTAGGCTGACCTAAACGATAATCATTATAGGCGAGTGTATCTGCCTGGTCAAGGCCAACGGCGCATGCCGCACGAACCGGGCGGCGGTTGTGACCATCGGTCGCGGGCACGTGTAGCGCGGAACCGCCAGGTTTTGACGCGCCTGGGGGCGGGTGCTAGAATCGATGCCACTCACCGGTCCAGGAGGGCGCGTGTCGGAAATGGAAGTGCTACGGCCTGAGGTCTCGGCCTGGCTGACTCAACCGCGAGGCATGCTCATCGGCGGCGCGTTCGTGCCCGCCGCCAGCGGCATGACTTTCGCGACGATGGACCCTGCCACGGGCGAGAGCCTGGCCCATGTGCCGCAAGGGGATGCCGAGGATATTGACCGCGCCGTGCGGGCTGCCCGCGCCGCCTTCGACGACGGCA
>CAZJJF010000171.1:0-8036 GCA_964546245.1 uncultured Anaerolineales bacterium | reverse complement strand
GGCGGCGTCGGCGGGGCGGCCCTCGACGAGATGCAGCCAGCCCGCCATGTGGTAGTCGTCAGCGGTCGCCTCGGTGAGGAGGGTGGCGTGCGCCAGGGCACGATTGGCGGTCTCCAGCGCCTGGGGTGTCAGGGCCGTTACGCCTTCGGCCTCCGCCAGGGCGCACAGCATACGCGGGACCAGGCGTAGCGCCTCCGGGTCCGTGGGGGCGAGGGTCGCGGCCGAGAGGGCCTGCTCGGCGGCGGCACGGGCGTCGCCGGTTGCCGCCAGGGCGATGGCCAGGGCCTTGCTAGTGGAGGCATTCTCAGGGGCTAGCTGGCGAGCCTGTTGCAGCGCGTCGAGGGCAGCCTGGGCGTCCCCTTCGGCCAGCAGGGCCAGGCCGAGCGCGTTCTGGTACTCGCCCTGGTCCGGTTCCAACTCGACGGCGCGGCGGAAGGCGTCGATGGCTTTTGCGTGGGCGGCATCCCCGGCATACATCTGCCCCAACTGGTAGTATAGGTTGGCCTGGCGGCGATCCAGGACCAGCGAGCGTTCCAGGGCAAGGCGCGCGGCCTCGGCGCGGCCCGCCGCCTGGTACAGGTGGGCCAGGTTAGAGTAGGCCGTGGCGGGCATGTAATCGAGGGCGGCAGCCCGTTCCCAGGCCAGTGTCGCGATCTCTGGCTCGCCTACCGCTGTGGCGGCGCGGGCGAGGTCGGCGTGGGCTGCGCCGTTGTCCGGCTCCAGTTCTACGACCCGTTGGAGGGCAGCGAGGGCAGCGCGGCTGTCACCCAGGGCAATCCACAAGGCGCTGGCCCTATGCCAGTGCTCTGGGTCATCGGGCGCCAGGCGAGCGGCCTCGAACCAGGCGTTGGCGGCTTCGTTCAGGTCTCCGGCGGCCTCGAGCGCTTCCGCCAGGAGAGGCGTGACGATGGCGGGGTCGGCGCCGAGCCGTTGCGCCATTTCGAAGGCGGTCAGGGCGTCTTCGCTGTTGCCGAGGGCGCGGTGGCACTGGCCGAGGCTGAGGGCGAGGCCCGCGCTGTCCAGAGTATCAGGTTGCGTGAGCAGACTCTCGTACAGCCGGATGCCTTCGAGCCACTCGCCGTGGGCTGCATAGGCATCGGCGAGGGCGCGAACGATGGCGCGCTGGCGGGGTGTCTCCGGCTCGGTGTCGTACAATCCCAGCGCCTGCCGATAGGCGTCAATGGCTTCGACCCACCAGCCGCGGGTAGCATAGATGGCCCCCAGGGCGGCATGGCCGTCGGCCCATGTCGGCTCGTCGGCCAGGGCGCCGGTTAGCAAGTCAGTGGCGGCCTCCCATTGGCCGAGGGCCAGGGCAGCTTCGGCGGCGGCGCTGGCGTACTCCAGGGCGCTAGCGTCGCAGGCAAGGGCGGCGTGATACTCGCGTTGCGCGCTGGTCCAGTCCGACGCGGCGGCGCAGACCGGGCCCAGGCGATTGTGGGCGCGCGCCCAGTCTGGCTCCAGGCTTAACACGCGCGTCAGGTCGTCGGTCGCGCCGCGCAGATCGCCGCGACGGCGACGCGCCTCGGCCAGGTGGTACAGGGCATCGGCCCAATCGGGCCGCAGTTGGGAGGCGGCGATCAGCTCGGCGAGGGCGCGCGCATTGTCGTCCTGGGCCAGAAAGGCGAGGCCCGCCTCGTAGTGGGCATCGGCGCATTGCGGATCAATCTCGATGGCGCGGCGTGCGGCGGCGATGGCGTCGTCGAGATGGCCGCTGGCGCGATGGGTCGCGGCCAGCTGCCACTGATATTCTGCCTGGCTCGGATTGAGATTCGCGGCGGCCTGGAAAGCGTCGGCGGCGGCCTGGGCTGCGCCGGTCACAGCGTATAGCCTCCCCATCCGCCCCAGCAGCGCATCGTTCTGCGGGTCGGCCTCGACGGCGGCCTCCAACTCCTCAATCGCTTCGTCGTGCCGGCCCAGCAATGCCAGTCGGTCGGCCAGGGCGAGCCGCCAGCGAGTATCCATAGGGGCGGCGGCGACTGCGCGGTGCAGCCAGCTGACAGCGCTCGCCATCTGGCCGCGTGCGGCGGCCACTTCCGCCTGGGCCACGAAGGTCTGGGCGGCGGTGGGGGCGAGGGCTAACGCGCGCGAGGTAGCCGCCTCAGCCTCGTTGACGCGACCCAGCCGGGCCGCTGCCTCGGCCAGCAGGCTATAGGCCGTGGCGAGCAGCAGGATGTCATCGCCAGCAGAGGCATCGCCCGTGGCTGCGACGGCGGCGGGGGTGGGCGGCTTACCACGCGAACCGGCCTGTCGATTGTCCAGGGCGATGGCGCGGCGCAGCGACGCGAGCGCGGTCAGAGCGTCATCCGCGTGCAGGTAGGCGCGGCCCAGATCGAGTTGGGCCTCGACCAGGGTCGGGTCCAGGGCGACGGCCTGTTCGAGGGCGACGATGGCAGCCTCGATGCGGCCGCTGTTGAGGGCCAGCGAGCCGTAGCGGGCCTGGAGCCGCGCGGCGCCAGGGTCCAGGGTGACGGCGTCTTCAAGTAGAGCCAGGGCACGCTGCGTCGCGCCTTCGGCAGCTTCCATCTCGGCCTGATACAGCAGGCGTTGCGCCTGTGTCGCTTCGTTGGCGTCGGCCTCGGCCAGGAGATCTGCGGCGACGTTGAACTCATGGCGCGCGGCGCGGGCGCGCGCCGCACCGGAGCGAGCCGCGCCGGCGCTGGGATCGAGGCGAATCGCCTGCTCGAAAGCGCTCAACGCGCCGTCCAGGTCGCCATCAGCTTCACACGTCAGGCCTAACTCGGCGTACAGGTCGGCCTCGTCGGGAGCGCGACCCAGGGCTACGGCGAGGGTGGCGCGGGCAGCGGCGAAATCGCCCAGGCGGCGTTGGAGAGCGGCCAGCCGGCGTTGGTAGATAAGGTTATCGGGGGCTAGCCGCACGGCCTGGGTCAGGTGCTCGCTGGCGGCGCGCAGTGTTGGGTCGTTGGCCTCGCCTTCGCCCATGCGCGTCAGGCCCTCGGCGCACATGGCGTGCCACTCGGCGACGCTGTCTTCGATGGCGATGGCAGCACGTAGGGCCTGGGCGGCGTCGGCCCAGCGGCCGAGACTCAGCAAGGCCCGCCCCAACTCGGCGCGATACATCGGCTCGCCGGGTGCATCGTTGGCGGCGCGGGTCAGTTCGTCGGCAGCCTCCTGCCAGCAGCCCGCGTCGGCGAGCAGGCGCGCCAGGGCGGCTCGCCAATCGGACCGACCCGGCTGGAGCGCGAGTGCGTGGCGCAGGTGGGCGCGCGCCGCACCGTCATCGCCAACAATCGCGGCCAGAGCCGCTGTCTCGCGGTGGAGGTCGGGGTTGTAGGGGCGGGCTTCACATGCCTGGGCCAGCGTGGCGTAGGCTTCCTGCGGCCAGCCGGCCGCGGCGTAGGCCCGCGCCAGGTCGGCCAGGACGGCAGGCTTGCGCGAGTCCGTGGGACTCATGTCGTCGGCCGTGCGCTGAAGGGTAGCCAGAGACGCCACATCACCTTGCGCTGCCAGGGCGACCCCCAGCCCGTGCCGCGCCTCGACCGCCGGATCAAGGCCTAGCGCTTGCTGAAACTCACGCTCGGCGGTCACGGGACAGCCGCGCTCCATCTCTGCCCAGCCGGCCCAGGTATGCATGCGGCTGGCGAGGCTATCCAGACCTGCCCGCGCCTGGTTGAAACAGCTGACCGCGGTATCAGGGTCGCCTCGTCGCAACTCAACCAGGCCCCGATTGGCCTGGAACATGGCCGCCGAGAGCAGGTCCGTCTCCGCCAAGAGTATACCTGCCTGGGGATCGATGGCTTTGAGCAGCATGGCCGTCGCGTCGGGGTCGACGCCTGCCAGCGCTTGCGCGAGGGCGAGGGCGACGTCGGGGCGCAGCATATCGGCGGCCAGACTGCGAGCCAATCCCGGCGCGCTTACCAGGCAGCGGGCGGCTGTGGCGACACCCGCCACGCCGACCGTTTCCAACATTCGCCCCAGGAGGCCGCGACGGTCGGGGCTGAGGTCAAACGCCTGGAGGAAAATGTCGATGATGGTCGGCCCCCATAGGGCGAACAGGCGGTGAGTGGCGTTGCGTTCGAGCAGGATGCGCGCCGTCCAGTACGCTGGTAGGAGGGGGTCGGTGAACTCATCGCCTTCGAGGAAGCCCGCCGCGCGGAAGGCGGCCATCGTATCAGTGTCGGCCAGGTCGACGCTCGAGCCATCACCCAGCAGTCGGCGTAGCGCCAGATGACCCAGGATGGTCTCCCAGTCCAGGGGCAAGGGGCCGCCGTGCAGCGTCTCGATGGCCTGGGCCGTGACCCTGGCGCGGTTCACCTCACCGGCATCAGCCGCCGCTTCGGTGACGCGCGTCAGGGCGGCCAGGCCGAAGGGGCGGCGCGCCAGCGCGGCGACGGCCGGGTCACGGGCGATCAGGCTGACGGCCCACTCGCGCCGATGGAGTGGCAGGTAGCTCAGGCTATCGACCACGGCATCGGGCGTGAAGGGAGGTAGATCGAGCACGCTGAAGTTACCCAAGCGTGGCGCGATGCGGGGCCAATCGGCGCGCCGACAGGCGGCGATGACGACGCCACCCCGGGCCAGCGCTGTCGCTACCTCGTCGTAGATAGGCCCCTCGGCGGGTAGGCGCTCTAGATGATCGATGCATACGAGCGCCCCCGACAGGCGGGCGGCTTCGCTCAGGCTGGGCCGGGAGGCGGCGAGATCGAGCCATATGACCGGGCGTCGGGTCTCTACGCTGGCCCAGTGACTTAGCAGGCTGGACTTGCCGCTGCCCGGCGGTGCGACGATGACTGTCGCTGGTCCGGCAGGGCGCACTGCCAGGCGGGCCGCGAAGGCGGCCGGGGCTTGCGGCGGGCGGATGGGCGTATCAGGGATCACGGGCAGCTTGAGCAGCGCCGGGCTGCTGGCGAGTTGAGAGGACATTCCGTCTCCTTTTCAGGCTCAGCGGCGGATGGCCGATCGGGAGTTTACCCTGGTCACGACCAGGGATTGAGGTGGGTCATGATCCAGAAGGCCAGGAAGCACATGGACAGACCGACCAGGCACAGAAAGACACCGACGCCAACGGCCGTGCGAATCAGCTGGCTGACTGCTTCGACCAGACGCGAGATGGAGTCGAGAATCGGCGTCAGGGTGGTGTCGGTGCTCACGCGGTTACCGAGCAACGCCGACTGGGCGGCGAGGCTGCGGAGTGTGGATTGATACTCGCGGGACAGAATCGTCCACAGGCCGCCGAGCAGCGCGGCGATGCCGAGACCGAACAGGACGAGGGCCATGAGAAGCTGGATACTGGTCACCATGTGCTGTGCTCCACGGGTTAGTCGGCGGCGAAGGCGACCTCGCCGTCAGGTCTGAGGTGGCTTGCCCGCTCAAGGCGGTCCAGAACGAGTTGTTGGAGATCGCGCAGGTCGAAGGGCTTGGCCAGCCAGGCCGCGCCCAGCTTGTGCGTGGCTTGTTCAAGGGCTGGCGAGGGGCAGCCTGTGATCAGGATGCCTTCGGCGGGTGGTTGTTGCGCTTGCGCGCGGCGGAGGACCTGGAAACCGTTGGCGTCGGGCAGGAGGTAGTCGGCGATGACCAGGTCGTACCTGGCGCAGGCCAGGCGGTCCAGGGCAGCCTGGGCGGTGTCGGCGGTATCGATCTGCCCGCCGGGGTATAGCCCGCTCAGGTAGCGCTGCAGCAGCAGACTGAGGCTGATTTCGTCATCCACGATCAGGATACGCGCGCTCACAGAACCCTCCATGTGGGTGAACACTCAACCCCCCCGTTCGCTCTCCATGATGTATGCAAATCGCTTGCCAATTGCCATCTTTCGCGTATGGGATTCGTCAGTTTGCCGAAATTGGCGGGCGGGTGAGGGGTAAAGAGGCAGGCGCAGGCCGCGACGGCACGGTGCGAACGCACTAGAGCGCGAACCGCTGCCGACAAGGCGAGCCGTAGAAAGAGGATGGTTAGCGGAAAGTAAGATGAAAGTTAATGGCGCGTACCTCGTGGGTAAAGATACGCAGGCCTCGGGTTAACGCGTGGGGAAATTGTCGCAATGCAGAGAGGAGGCGGGGCAGGTTGGGGAAATTTCCACGCCCCTGGGTTACGGTGGGGAAACCTACGCGAGGGGGTGGAACAAGAGAGCCGCACCCCTCAACGAGAGGTGCGGCTCGATTAGGCCTCAGCGCGCTCAGCGTCGCGTCGCTTGTGCAGCCGATAACGTAACTCATCGCGGGAGATGCTCAGGATCTGGGCGGCGAGCGTTTGATTACCGCCTGCCTGCTCCATAGCCTGCGTGATGAGCTGGTATTCAAGGTCAGCGACGGTTCGCTTCAGGTCGACGCCACCTGGGGGGAGTGCGACGCCGGGGCGTAGCATGGGGGGCGCGCTCTTGTGATGAGCCACCAGGTCAGCGGGCAGATGCTCTAGAGTGATCTCTGGCCCCTCGCACAGGATGGCGGCGCGCTCGATGACATTGCGCAATTCGCGCACGTTGCCCGGCCAGCGGTGACTGCGTAGGGCTTCCAGCGCCTCCGGCGATACGTCGTGGATGTCCTTGGCGAAGATGCGGGCGAAGTCGGAGACGAACTTGGCGACGAACAGTTCGATGTCCTCTACACGGTCACGCAACGGGGGCAGGTCTATCTCGACGACAGCCAGTCGCCAATACAGGTCCTCACGGAACTCGCCTGTCTCAATCGCGGTCCGCAGGTCGCGATTGGTAGCGGCGATCACGCGCAGGTCGACGCGGGTATCCTGGGTGCCGCCCAGGCGGCGCAGCTCGCGCGTCTCCAGGACGCGCAGCAGCTTAGCCTGCATCTCTAGCTTCATGCTGCCGATCTCGTCAAGGAACAACGTGCCCCGGTCGGCCAGTTCGATGATGCCTTTCTTCTGGCGCTTGGCCCCGGTGAACGCCCCCGCTTCGTAGCCGAACAACTCGCTTTCCAGAAGATGCTCCGGAATCGCGGCGCAGTTGATGGCAATGAAGGATTGGGAAGCGCGTTGGCTGTTGTGGTAGATCAGGCGCGCGACGATCTCCTTGCCCGTACCGCTCTCCCCCTGAATCAGGACGCTCGCCGGACTGGCGGCGACCCGCTGAATCAGATGGGTGATCTCGTGCATGGCCGGGCTACGACCGATGACGACGTCGTTAGCCTGCTGAAGCTGGTCGGCGCGCAAACGGCGAATCTCGCGCCGCAAGCCAACGGTCTCAAGCGCCTGACCCAGCAGGCGTTTCAGCTCTGTCAGATCAACGGGTTTGGTCAGGTAGTCGTAGGCCCCCTGGCGGATGGCGGCCTTGACACCGTCCAACGAACCGTAGCCGGTCATGACAATGACCGGTAGGTCGGTGTCCACCTTCTTGAGGGCGCGCAGTACGTCCAGCCCTCGACCATCGGGGAGGTTCTGATCCAGCAAGGCGCAGTCGATGTGCCGGGTATGGACCAGGTCGAGGGCCTCGGCGACGCTGGCAGCGGGCAAGGTCTCGTAGCCCTGGTCATGGAGAGCGCGCGTGAGAAAGGTGCGCAGGGTGCTCTCGTCGTCGAGGATCAGGATAGAGGCGGGCACGATTCACGTCTCCCCTCGTTGATCAGGGCGTTGCGGGTAGCCGCACGGTGAAGACGGCGCCGTGACCTTCGACGCTGTCAACGGTGACACTACCCCCATGCTCATTGATAACCCGCTGGGCAATCGTCAGCCCCAGGCCGGTCCCGTTACCTTTGGTAGTGAAAAAGGGCGTGAAGAGCCTGCTGAGAATCGCAGGCGGAACGCCTGGCCCCGTGTCGCCGATATCGACCGCCAGGAAGGCGAGGCCCAGGTCAGGGTCCGCTTCCAGACGGGTACGCACGGTGAGCGCGCCGCCGTCGGGCATCGCCTGGATGGCGTTGATGATGAGGTTGGACATGGCCTGCTCGATGCGCAGCGGGTCGCAGCGCACGAGGGGCGTGGCAGGGTCGTAATCCTTGATGAGGCGAATCTGGTGCAGGGCTGCGGTAGCATACCAGCGCGCCAGGATGTCGTCCAGAATGCCGGTGATGGAGTTGAGGCCGAGTTGCAGGCGCGGGGTGCGCGACATCTCCAGGATGTCTTCCAGCAAC
>CAZJJF010000170.1:0-8124 GCA_964546245.1 uncultured Anaerolineales bacterium | reverse complement strand
TCCACACGCAACGCAGTCGGCTCGCCTTTGACCCACAGCGTCGCCACGTGTGCGCGCTCGGCGGCGGGCTTCGCCACCGGCAGGAGCGACGCCGCCAACCGCACCTCGCCGACGCGCGCCTCGTTCCGCGCCACGAACGCGCCCGCCAGGTCGCGCCCCAGGGTGAATGGCTCACTCCCAACCACCTCGACTCGCCGCGCGTCGAAATGTAGCGTCAGGTCCACACCCCGCGCCGCGCCCGCGCCATCCGCCCACACCTCCACCGCTCGCCATCCCATCTCCGTCTCGACCTGCGAGACCAGCGAGACGCGCGGCGCGCCCGCCAGGCTGGGGCCGCGACTCTTGGCGGCGACGGTCCACGGCTGCGGGCAGGTGGCGCCATAGTTCATCGCCACCAGAACCAAATCGCCGATATCGACCGCACCGCTATTGTTCAGGTCGGCCACCGGCTCGGCCGAGGCAGGCGAGTCATACAGGTAAGCCACCCGCACCAGGTCAAACAGGTCGATGCTGTCGGACTCATCCAGATCACCGGCCAGCAGGCGCACGTTCGGCGCGGTCAGCGTCTGGCCTGCTGCCAGCGACACGCCGCGCTCGGCGCACAGCCACCCTGGCCGCCGCGCTGTGAGGGTATACGCGCCGGGCGCGAGATCATCCAGCCGATAGTCACCCGTCGTGTTCGTCGTCGTCGCGACCGTCAGAGGGCCGCTAGCGCGCAGCGTAGTTCCGGCGGCGTCCAACCGCCCTTGCGCCTCGGCCCGCCCACCCAGCGTCGGCGGCGCCATGCGCACCATCACCGCCGACGCAGCGCGTTCGATGACGATGGGCGTGCCGCCCTGGGCTGCCGCCAGCGCGTTGGTCAGCGTCAGCGGCGTCGAGCCAACTTTGACGGCATCGAAATCCAGGCTAAAGACCACGCCACTGCCCGACGCGCCTGGCGCAGGGGCCAGGCGCGTCAGCGTCACCTGCGCCAGGCCGCGCTGCTCATCTACTGTATTGCGTGTCACCATCGCCTGGCCCGCCAGGTTCAGAAACGGCCCCAGGTAACTCTGCCTGCTGCGTGGTTTCAGGATGGCAGGGTCGAAGCTCAGGCTGGCATCCATCCCGTACACGCCCTCAATGTTCTCAACCCACACATCGACACGTACCCGCTCGCCCGGTGCGACGACGCCCGGCAGCGGCACAGGGCGCAGGGTTGCCACACTCGGGCCGGGGTCGGACACCGGCGGGTTGGCGCATGAGACGATAGCCGTCTCGTCCACCCCGAAGGCAGTCGGGTTAGCCGCATCCGTGGTGGCGGCAAAGGCAAGGCGCACCGCCTGACTGCTATAGGGTAGGGTTGCCACCACCCGCTCCCATACATTCGGGGCGCTGGTTGGCTCCACTGTTTCCACCGCCCGCAGTAACAAGCCGTTCTCGGCCGATAGCGTGACCCGCATCGTATCCGCACCGGGGTTCCCCTCCGGCACCCGCGCGCGCCAGTAACTCAGCTGTGTGAAGCCAACACCGGCGCCCAGGTTCACCGTCTGCGTGATGGAGTCCAGGGCGCGGTTGTAGCCCCCCAGCACAGCGGCTCGTTGGCCGCTGAACGCGCCTTGCTGGGCCACGAAGGGATCGCCCGCGCGGTTCCAGGCCAGGAAATCGGGCGCGGCCTCGAAGCCGCCATTCTTCAGCTCATAGCGGCATGTCGCAGGCAGCGGGTCAACCCGGAACTGGGCATGGGCGACGGTCACAGCGGCCAGGCGCGCTGTGACCGTATACGTCCCCAAGGGCAGGCCAACACCCGGCAGCGTTGCCTCCAGGCCCCCCGCCGGCGTCGCCGTCACGACCAGGTCTAGCGCCACGCCGTCCGGCCTCTCTAGAACCAGTTCCACCGGCTGGCCGGCCGGGTAGCCCACCCCCATGAGGGTGAACGTATGCGCCGGCGTACCGGCAAAGGGGTAAACCGTAAGCGCGTGGCCGCCCGCCGCCTGAGCCATCAGCGTGGCCGCGGCCAGCGCCACGATCATCGCAGCCAACCACCACGCCATCAGCGCCATCGGGCGCACGCGGCGCGCGTTCATGGGTCTGTCCTCCATACGGGTCAATGTATCCTGACGAGGATAACGTCTCAGGTGGAGGGTTTAATACGCGCCCTCGCTGCCGTCCCGCGTCGCCCACACCAGGCTATAGTAGGTCTGCCAGGGGCGCGCCTCAACGTCACGCAGGCCCAGGGTAGTCAGACGCGCGCTGAGGGCCGACAGGCTTGGCGCGCGGCCCGGAAAGTAGAGACGATCAATACCCACCCGGGGCGAGACGAGGAGTGTACCCCCAGGCCGTAACACTCGCGCCATCTCGCGCAGCGCCAGGCCCGGATCTGGCAGGAACTCCAGCGCCTCGATGCATGTCACCGCATCGAAGCTGGCATCGGCAAACGGCAGCGGCGCTGCGTCGTGGTGGAGGAGGGTGGCGCGCTCGCCATAGCCGGCGAGCTTGGCCCCGGCCAGGGTCAGCATCTCGCGCGATGCGTCGAGGGCCACCACGGTGCCTTGAAACCCCGGCTGAGCGAGGAGCGTCAGGGGGAGGCGGCCCGTGCCAGTCGCCACATCCAGGACTTGCGCGTCAGGTCGTCCAGCGAGTTGCTTAGCCAGCGGTTGCCCTAGAAAATCAGCGTCATCGTCAGGGTCGAAGTCCTTGATACCATCGTAAGCTGCTGCGCTTCGATCATACAGCCACACGACGACGCGCCGCCCCAGGTACACCCCCTCGGCCAGGATGAGTTGCCAGTAGGCCAGAGCCACCAGCGCGATCACGCCGACGACAACGAAGGCCACAACGAACGCCTGGGGCATCCTCTGCATCTTCCTAGCGTGTGACCGATTTCACAGTCCCGTGTGAAGGCCCTTCACAGCGCGGCGCGCGGCCATGCGGTATGCTAGAGTCACTTCCCCCGCCTAGACCAGCACCAGGTCGTTGCGGTGAATGACCTCAGCGCCGAAATCGTAGCCCAGGCGGGCCTCGATATCCGCCGATTTGAGGCCTGCGATGGCCCGCAGATCGGCCGAGTTGTACGATGTCAGGCCACGAGCAATCTCCTGCCCGGCCAGGTCACTGACCCGCACCGTTGCGCCACGCGCGAAGTCGCCATGCACATGGGCGACCCCGGCCGGCAGGAGACTCTTGCCCCGCTCCCGCAGAGCGCGAGCCGCCCCCTCATCAATCACCACCTGGCCGCGCGCCGGATCTGCCAGCAACCATCGCTTGCGAGAGTCCAGATGGGTCGCCTGCGCGATGAAGCGCGTGCCCAAGGCCTCGCCAGCGGCCAGCCGGGGCAATACATCGGGCGCCGCCCCCGCCGCGACGATGGTCGTTGTGCCGGCCCGCGTGGCAAGCTCGGCCGCCTGAATCTTGGTGATCATGCCACCCGTACCGCGCCCAGTCATCGCATCGCCCGCCAACCCACGCACGGCGTCGTCGATCTGCGCCACTTCCGGAATGAGAACAGCGTCGGGCACGACCCGCGGATCGGCGGTGAACAGGCCTGCCGCATCGGTGAGCATGACCAGCAAATCGGCGTCGATGAGGTTGGCGACGAGAGCCGACAGGTTGTCGTTATCGCCGATACGCAGCTCTTCCACACCAACCACGTCATTTTCGTTGATGATGGGAATGACGCGCCGCTCTAGCAGGGCCAGCAGGGTGTTCCGCGCGTTCAGGTAGCGCGTTCGGTCGGCCAGGTCGGCGCGGGTGAGCAAGGCCTGCGCCACGGGGATGTCGTACAGGTCGAACAATTGGCCATACAGATGCATCAGCCGCGACTGGCCGACGGCGGCCAGCATCTGCTTGAGGGGAATGCCCCGCTGCCGCTCGTAGAGATTCAGGCGCTCGCGGCCTGCCAGCACCGCGCCCGACGAGACGACGACAACCTCCCGCCCGGCGGCGTGCAGATGCGCCACCTGGCGTACCAGGTCCAGGATACGAGGTCGATTCAGGCGAGACCCACCCGCCGTCAGCACGTTGGTACCGAGTTTCAGAACGATGCGTTGATAGCTCATGGCCCCAATTATACCAAGTCCGCCGCCGCAATACGATCTAGAGAGGAGATGACTCATGTTTGCCCACGCGACGCCCTCCCCCCAGGCGTCAGCCGGCCCTGCCCCGCCGCCTGGGCCTGCCCTGGCGGTCACATTGCTGGGCGCATTTCAGGCCACCTTCGATGATCAGCCCCTCCAAGGCTGGCCCGGCCGGTTGAGTCGCGGCCTCTTTCGCTACCTGATTGCCCATCGCGAGCAACCCATCCCTCGCCTGACTCTCATGGCTCAATTCTGGCCCGACGCCGACCCCTCGGCCGCGCGCAACTGCCTCAATGTCGCCCTACACACCGTGCGCTCCGTCCTGCGGGCCGTCACCAGCGCCCCTGTCCTGCTGTTCGAGGACGACGCCTACCACTTCAGCCCGGCCATCACCGTCTGGGTCGACGCGGAGGAGTTCAGCGCGCGCCTGGCCGAGGCGCAACGCCTGGAGCGTGACGGGCGGCTCTACGCTGCCCTCGCCGAATACGGGCAGGCCGTTAGCCTCTATCGGGGCGAGTTCATGGCCGACGAGCCTTACCTCGACTGGCCCATCATGGAGCGTGTCCGCCTGCGCATGCAGTACCTGGACGCCCTCGACCGCCTCAGCCGCCAGTATCTGGAGCACGATCGGACCGCCGAGTGCATCCAGATGTGCCACCTGATGCTGCGTCACGACAACTGCCACGAAGATGCGCACCACCGTCTGATGCAGTGCTACGCCCGCCAGGGGCAGCGGCATCTCGCCGTGCAGCAGTACCATATCTGCGTCGCCACCCTGCGCGCAGAACTGAGCGTCCCGCCGTGCGACGCCATCACGCGGCTCTATCACGTCTTGCGCCGCCAGCTCGCCAGCTAACGCCGATGACCAATTATTTCAGCCATTGCGCCACCTAAGCGCCGCGCTAAGCGGTTCCTAATTGGCGACCCCTTTAATATGAACATGCTGCGATGGGAGACGGGCCCCTCCCACCAGCCCCACGCCAACCACAGGAAATACAAGGAGAGTGTACGATGACGTTTGAAGTTCCCAACCCTCTGGTCCTGAACGGCACGCTGAGCGCGGCCCTCCACGACCCTGGTCAGGCCCCCGCCACCATCGTCAAGACGACTGATGCCTTCCACGTGCATGCCGTATGGTCCATCGACGGGCCGGCCGCGGGAGTGATGGGCGGCGACTGGCACCTGAGCGCCTACCTGGAGTCCATCGGCATCGGCTTCGAGGGCCAGATTGGCGCCACGGTCAGTGTGCCGCTGGCGGGCACACCGCCCGTGCCGCTGCCACGCAACTATCACGCGGACATCAACGTCGCGGCTGGCGCGGTGCCGGCCGGCGCCTACAAGCTGGTGACCGTCTTGCTGTATACCAACGGCGGCTTCCCCAGCGAGATCGCTGCCTTCAGCGAGGGTCCCATCGTCCAGTTCTACGACCCCGCGTAAGAAGGCGACGGCCCCCACAACCGAATAGAACAGACAAGGGCTTCCCGGCGGCGCGCCACCGGGAAGCCCGTTCACCTGCATCGCTAGCTCGAAGCTCGTCGTGGAGGCCCTACTCGTCTTCTCCCCACCAGTCTTCAAAGCCGGCGTCGCGCAGCCAGTCGCGCATATCGTCTGTCAAGGACGTACCATCCCTCGGCATCGAGTCACCTTCAGGCGCGACGCTGGGTCCCAGGCGCAGGCTGAAGCCAGGCGTGTCCTTCGCCCCGCTGTGGGCGACCGTCTCGTCGCCGACCTCAAGGACGATGCGCTTGAAGCTGGGCGCCCACGCCATCACGAAGCGGCGGCCGCATTGGGGGCACGACCACTCCTCCGCGCCGCTGGCATGGGTATGGACTAGACGCATGGCATGTTGCGGAGCCTCGATCACAAGACCTCCTGAGGTGGGCGGCGGCCCTTCGGCCGGTGAGCATGAACGCCAGTTCAGATTATATGGACCATCGAGCTGGCACGCCAACCCACCTCCATGACACAGGCCACCGGTCTTGCCCCTCGCCGACGACCGAGAGTACAATGTCGGCGGAGGCACGCGATGCCCGGCGGACGACCTCGTTACAGCATCACGACAGCCAGCAGACTACCCACCCCAGCCACCCTACTCTTCGGGCGCGAGGCCGACCTTGACGCCCTCGAGGCCCTCGTGCGCGACCCGGACGTGCGCCTCGTCACCCTCACCGGCCCCGGCGGCGTGGGCAAGACGCGCCTGGCCGACGAGGTCGGCCGAGGCCTGGCGCCCGGCTTTCGGCATGGCGTCTTCTTCGTCGATCTGGCTTCGGTCAGCCACGCCGAGGGGCTGATGGCGGCATTGGCCTATGTCCTCGCCGTGCGCGAGCAAACAGGGCGCTCGCTGCTGGAGGAAGTCCTCGACCACCTGGCGACGCGTCATGTGCTGCTGATTCTGGACAACTTCGAGCATCTTCTCGCCGCCGCCCCGACGGTCGCGCACCTCCTGGCCACCACGCCTGGACTGAGCCTGCTAGTGACCAGCCGCAGCCCGCTGCGCCTGCGCGGCGAGCGTCATTTCCCCGTGGCGCCGCTGCGCGTACCAGACGTCGCCGGTCCTCTGGCGGCTGTCGCCGCTAACCCGGCCGTGGCGCTGTTCGTCTACCACGCTCAGGCCACGACGCCCAACTTCGCCCTGACGGAGGGCAACGCCGAGACCATCATTACTCTGTGTCGCCGCCTGGATGGTCTCCCGCTGGCGCTGGAACTCGCCGCCGCCAGGACTCGCGTCCTTTCACCCACCGAGATGCTGCGCCATCTGGACCAGCGCCTCGCCCTCCTCGCCGACGGCCCGCGCGACCTCCCCTCGCGTCAACAAACTCTGACGCGCGCCCTGGATTGGAGCTACGACCTCCTGACTGAGGATGAGCGCGCCCTCTTCCGCTGTCTGGCCTTATTCGAGGGCGGCTGCGATCTGGCGGCCCTGGCCACTATCTCGGAGATGGCAATCGACGAGACCGCACCTTCGACAGTCGATCTCGTCCCCCTCGTCGACTCCCTGGTCGCCCAGAGTCTCGTTCTGGCCGACCAGGGGGACGGCCGCGCCACGCGCTACACTCTGCTGGAGACGGTTCAGGAGTATGGGCGAGCGAAAGCGACAGCTGGGGAGCGAGCAGTTTTCGCCCAGGTCCACGCACGCCATTATCTGGGCCTGGCCGCCCGCGCCGCGCCGCATCTCCACGGCCCGGCGCAAAGCGCGTGGCTGGCGCAGCTGACCGCCGATGATGAAAACCTGCGGCTGGCGCTCGGCTGGGCGCTGGCCCACGGTCAGGCCGATGCCGCCCTCAAGGCCATTGTGGGTCTGACAGCGTACTGGCGGCGCGGCCGTCGGCGCGCAGGCGTAGCCTGGCTCGAGCAGGCCCTCGCGGCCACCGTTCACCCTGCCATCACCCTGCTGGCACAGGCGACGTACAGCCAGGGTCTGCTAGCGTGGGAGCTGGGCGACCACGCCGCCGCCCTGGGCCACTTCGAGGCCAGCCGGGCGTGCGCCGTGCGAGATGGAGATGCGCG
Source organism: uncultured Anaerolineales bacterium (assembly GCA_964546245.1). Taxonomy (GTDB): domain Bacteria; phylum Chloroflexota; class Anaerolineae; order Epilineales; family JAHCIE01; genus JAHCIE01. The sequence goes on along the minus strand of CAZJJF010000170.1, from coordinate 565 downwards.
CGATCTGGCTAATGCCCTGGCGGGCCTGGGCCTGGTAGCGATGGGCGACGGCGACATCGAGAACGCCACAGCCCTCTACGAGCAGAGCCTGGCTTTGCGGCAGGCGGCGGGGGATACGTGGGAGGTCGCCAATTCCCACTTCAACCTGGGCCTCGCCGCCCTGGCCGTCGAGCGTCTCGAGGCGGCCCGCGCTCATCTCGAGGCGGGCCTGGCGGCCTACCAGGCCAGCGGCGACGCGGCGGGCGTCGCGCAGGCGCTGCTGGGGCTGGGGGAAGTGGCGCGCGCAGCGGGGCAGACCGCCGTCGCTCGCGCCTACTATGACCGCAGTCTGGCGTTGGCGAGCGAGGCGGGCGACGCGGAAACACGGGCGTGGCTGCTGCACAACCTGGGTTACGCGGCCCGCGCCGAGGGCCAGACGCCGGAGGCGGCGCGCCTCTTCAGCGAGAGCATGGTCCTGTTCGCCGCCAGTGAGGACGAGGTGGGCATCGCGCATTGCCTGGCCGGATTGGCTGCCGTCGAGGTGGCGGCGGGCGCAGCCGAGCGCGCCACGCGGCTGCTGGCGGCC
>CAZJJF010000169.1:0-8212 GCA_964546245.1 uncultured Anaerolineales bacterium | reverse complement strand
CGGCGGGACGACTCCGGGTGACGGGGGCAGCCACGGCCATGCCCCCCACGACGACCACTGGCAGAAAGGCGGCGACGCGGGCGGGGGCGGCGGGCACATAGCGCCGCAGCCAGCGCCACAGTGCCAGACACAGGCCGCGCCAGCCCGCCACCAGCAGGACTGAGATGGCTGCTGCGGCGGGAAACATCAGGCGTCCCCACGGAGCTTCTACAATCTGGTTCCAGCGTAGCAGGGCCACCAGCATGACGGCCACCGCCAGCAGCAGGGTAACGACAATACCCAGCCCTGCCGAGCGCAGCCAGTCGCCGGGGAAGCGCCGCCCCCGAGCGAAGTCCACGGCCGCCAGCAGCAGGCCCACAACGGCCAGTCGCGCCAGGTTGGTGTGTATGGTGGACACCCAATCCTGAAAGTTGATATTACCCCAGCCGAACGCGCCCCAGTAGGTATCCCAGACGCGGGGCAGGCGGCTGATCAGCTCGGGCAGCCTGGTCGGCTTCGACTCCGCCCAGGCAGTCTCGGTGTGGGGCCTGATGCCCAGCGCGTCGCCGAACTCATGGTAGTTGCGCACATACAGCCAGCCCGCCAGCACGGCAACGGCGGCCAGCAGGACGACACAGTAGCCGAGCAGTCGCGGCAGGGCGCGCATCAGACCGCGCGGCGCGTCCTCCACCTCGCGATACCAGGCCCACGTCACGGCCAGCAGCCCCGGCGCGAGGAGCAGCAGACTGCTGGCCTTGCTGAGAATCGACAGGCCAATGAGGATACCGAGGGCAATGACGCGACCCCGCGCCAGACCACGGCGGATGTTGCGCGCCATGAGCCACAGGGCCAGGGCTGCCAGCGCAGCGGCGGGGCCGTCGTTGCTGAACATGCCGCCAATGTACAGGAAAGTGGGCGTCACCGCCAGGAGCAGCGCGGCGGCCAGAGCGGGCGCGCGGTCGCCGGGCCACAGCTCGCGGCCCAGCAGGTAGGTTCCCAACACGGCCAACGCGCTCAGTAGAATCGCCAGCCAGCGGCCGACGCGCACGGCCAGCGCGGCCCCATGCCACGGGAAGTCCTCGTCAACGCTGTGGGCGAAGTAGTTCTTGTTGTTGGCCTCCCAACCGTGCGCCATCGCGGGGAAATGGCGGTTGCGCGGGAAGGAGGTGGGGTAGTCGGAGGTGTCAATGGGGGCAGTGACCAGGGCGTACAAGATGTAGGGCAGCGGCGGTTGGGTCACCTCTTGCTGCATGGCCGCCGCGTCAGGGTCGCTGGGCGAGGGCAGATGGCGCTTCTGAACCAGGTACTGGGCATAGGAGAAGTGCCACTGCTCATCCGGCCCCTCGAAGACCGGCGTCGACAGACCGTAGAACGCGCCCCACAGGACGAAGAACAGCAGGACGACAGCAATGGCCGGGATCCGTCGTACCTGCGGCCACGCGCCTACGGTCGGGACAGCCAGGGATTTCTTGGCAATACCCATGACGTCTACTTTGCCGCCGCCGTCGTCGGCACATCCACCCGTCCCAGGGAGATACTCGCTCCCAGGTGACGGCCAGCGGCGTCTGTCGCGCCCAGGTTGCGTTGCTCGTGAGTGTCCCATACCAGCAGGCGCGCGTCGTATGCGCCGGGGGCAAGGTCGGCGGGCAGCGTCAACTGCGTCAGACCGCGCAAGGGCAGACCCACCGGGAAACCCGTCGCCGACAGGTAGGGGGTGATGAGGGCCTGATTGCGAGTCAGCCGCACCTGGCCGTCCGCGTCCACGAGTTGTAGCGTGGCCGAATAGTCGCGGTCCAGGGGGCGATCGGCCATCCAGGTCAGCACCCAGCCCAGGCCGCCGGAGAGGTCGGGCAGGCGGTCGGCGCCTACCAGCGTCAGCTGGTCCTCAAAAGTTGCGCCGATAGGTTGGGTGGGCATGGCAGTGGGGTCAACCGGCGTCCAGTCGCTCATCTCGAAGCGCATCAGATGGTAGCCGGAGAAGTTGTCGCGGACGAGGGGCGCCTTGTGACTGCGCCGCGTCAGTTCGGTAATCACCATGCCGGTCGGGTCCGTAAATTCGTTCTGCCACAGAGGCAGCCAGATGTGGCTTGGCTGGGTCGCCAGCACCTGATTCAGTTTCGCTGCGCCTGCCGTGAAGTCGAAGCCCACATCCATGGCGTAGCGCGGCGCCGCCCCCCGGTAATAGTAGTCAAAGGCCTCCGGGGTGCCACGGATATGCAGCACGGCCTGCTCCGGCTTGGCGCGCTCGGTGATGTAGCGGGCCAGGCCGCGCACGTCGTCCTTGCCCAGGAAGGGCGCGTGCGCCGCCTGCCACGCGCCGCCGACGCTGCCCAGCAAGGTCAGGGCCAGCGCCACGCCATAGATGACGCGCCCCGCGGGGCGACGGTTCCATAGCAGGGCCACCAGCACGCTCGGCGCGGCGACCAGGAGGGCCGGGGTGGCGACGATGGCGTAGCGCGGCACGAACTTGGGGATGACCGTCGCCAGACCCGCCGTGAGCAGCATGGGCAATGCAGCGGCCAGTACCAGTAGCGCGACGCGGCGGGCCAGCACGCTCTCGGTCCGCCATAGACTCACCAGGGCCAGCAGCGCGGCGAGCAGCAGCGCCCCAGCCAGGGTGAAAGCCAGGGGTGTCGCGGCGACGCCGAGGAAGCGCGTCACAATCTGGCCCAGCACGTCCCCGAATTGCAGCCGGGCCGGGAAGTACTCTGGCGTCGTGCCGAAGCGGCGCACCTGGGCCAGGGCGGAGGGCAGCCACGGCAGCCACAATAGCAGCCCGAAGGCCAACGCCAGCAGCCAGCGCCCTAACGCGCGCCCCCCGCACAATAGGGCATACGCAGCCAGGGCGGGCAGCAGCAGCACGCCCGCGTAGTGGCTGTAGAGCATCAGGGCCATGGCTGCGCCGTGGCTGGCCCACGGCCATACCCCACGCGGCGCGCCTGGGCCGCTCCGCGTCGCCCACAGCAGGGTCCAGACGGCCAGGAGCGCGAACAGCGCCAACTGGCTGTACATGCGCGCTTCCTGGGCGTAGAAGATGAGATAGGGTGACAGGCTCACCAGAATCGCCGCGCTCAGGCCAGCCACGACACCCGCCCCGCGACGGTAAGGGTGGCCGCGAAAGACCTCCGCCCCAGTCGCATAGGCCAGGGGAACCAGCAACACGCCTGGTATGAGGCTCACGAAGCGCACCGCGAACTCGCGGTTGCCGAACAGCCGCAGGCCCAGGGAGAGAATCAGGTGGTGGAGAGGCGGGTTGTTGTCCGAGACGATAATAGTCGCGAACAGGTCGAGGGGCGCCTTCGCGGCCGCCGCCACGCTGTAAGCCTCGTCGTACCAGAGACTGGCGTCGCCCAGCGCCCACACCCGCGCTACGAAGGCGACGAGCGTCGCGGGGGCCGCGCCGACGAGGGACCAGCGCGCCAGGGCAGCGGCGCTCCAGGCGCGGGGTCGCGACGGCGCGACGTAGCCGGTCGGAGGGGACGGTGTTACAGGGACGTTCATGCCCATGACAGGTCTTGGTAAGCGGCCTCGTGCTGCTCGGCGATGCGCTCCCAACTGAAGGCGGCTGACAGGCGTCGCGCGCCCTCGCCCAGCCGCCCTCGCCGCGCCGGGTCCGCCCACAGTTGGGCCACGGCGTCGGCCAGGGTGTGCGGGTCATCCGGCGGGACCAGCGCCGCGTTGATGTCGTCCACCAGCGATGGGACATCGTCGGCCGACGCAACCGAAGGCGGGCGCGTCGTGACGATAGCCAGGCCATGGGCCAGCGCCGCCATCAGCGTCCCACGTTGAAGCGAGACACCCTCGCGATAGGGTAGCGCGGCGATGTCGGCGGCGGTCAGCGCCTCAGACACCTCGCCCGTTGGCAGGAAGCCCGTCCAGATCATGGCTTTCGCCACACCGAGGTTGTCGGCCAGGGCGCGCACCTCGGCCAGAAAGGTCTGGTTAGTCGGGTCGCTCGCGCCCACCTGTCCGCCCAGCATCAACAGCCGCGCCGGTATGCCCTCATCGCACAGGCGAGCCAACGCTCGCACCAGCGTGTCCGCGCCCTTGGCGCGGTTCACAAAGCCGAAGTATACCAGCAGCAAGGCCTCGTCGCCAATTCCCCAGCGCGCCCGATACGCGCGGCGGCGGTCAGGGTCGGCGGTGACATCGATATTGGAGCCGATGGGGATGAGGCGCAGGCGGCGGGCGACGGGCAGCAATCGCGCCCGGTCCTCCGGGTTGGTGACAACGGTCAGGTCCGACCAGCGGGCAGGCGCATCGGTGGCCCAGTCGCGAACGCGGCCCGCCTTGGGGAAGAGATAGGGAATCCGGGTGTCGTGGTAGGTCGTCGCGACCCGAGGCCTGCCGGAGGGCAGGCCAAACGTGCGCGCCAGCCAGGGCAGGGCATTGGCGATGGGGTGCATGCCGTAGGCGGCGGTCTGATATTGGAGATGGACAAGGTCTACGCCGTCCAGGGCGCGGCGCAGCGTCGGCCATGCCCGCCAGCCCCAGCCTGGAACAATGCGCAGAACAGCGGGCTGACCACCGACGACCGACGACCGACGACCAGTCGCAGCACGCTCCAGGCCTTCTCGGGCGGTCGGTGGTCGGTGGTCGGTCGTCCCATGCCACACCGTCACCACCCGCACCTCGTGACCGCGCGCCAGCAGGGCGCGGGCCAACTCGCGCGTGTAGTCGCCGAGACCGCCTTCTTGCGGCGGGTATTCACCCGCCACGAAGCCGATGCGCAGCCGACGCATCATCCGCGCAGCCCCGACAGGAGGACGCGGCAGTAGGCGGCCATGCGCGCCGCGCGCAGGGGGCGCCGGTGACCGACCAGCCACTTCGCCCCTTCCTCGCCCATCTGGACCAGGTACGTCGTCAGCAGGAACAGGCGCAGGCCCTCGGCGACGACCGCGCCGTGCCACTTGCGGGCGTAGCGCACCTTGCTCGACTGAAAGTAGATGGCGCGCTGGGCGACTACCTGCTCACTACTCTTGCCCTCGTAATGAATCACCTCAGCGCCGGGTAGATAGACGACACGCCAGCCCGCCGCCCCGAAGCGCCGCGCCCAGTCAACCTCCTCCGAGTACATGAAGTAGCCTTCGTCCAGCAACCCCACTGGCTGCAATGCCTCGCTCCGCGCCAGCATGGCCGCACCGACGATCCAGTCCACGTCCTGGGTCACGTCGTCGGGCTGGTCCTGCACGTAGAATCGGCGCAGGGCAGCGGAGTGGGGCCACCACTGCTGGAGGAGGGTGCTTTCGAGAAACAGGGTCTGGAGGGTAGGGAAGCGGCGGCGCGACGGCTGGACGCTGCCATCAGGGTAGCGCAGGCGCGGTCCGAGCAGGCCTACGTCGGGGTGGGCATCCATATAGGCGACCATCGCGCCCAACGCATCGCCCACAATCTCCGTATCTGGATTGAGCAGCAGCACGTAGCGGGGAACGCCAGGTCTGTCCTTGAGAGGATCTCGGCCAGGACGACCGACCACCGACCACCGGCCACCGACATAGACTTCCGTGGTCGGTCGTTGGTCGTCGGTCGTCGCGCCAGCCGCCTCTCCTCTCGGGAGAGGCGGCTGGGTCCTGCGCGAGGGCCAGAACAGCCGCAGCGCCAGGTTGTTGCCCGCCGTGAAGCCGACGTTGCGCGGCGCGGCGATGAGGCGCACCCAGGGGAAGTCGCGACGCAGCATGGCTGCGCTGCCATCCGTCGAGGCGTTATCGACGACGACCACAGCCGCGTCCAGGCCGGCATTGTCTAGTCCGCGCCGTACCGACTCGAGGCAGCCTCGCAACAAATCACGCACGTTCCAGTTGACGATCACGACGGCGAGATCCACCGTCTATTCTCTCCGGCTGACGGCGGCGGCGGCGAGGTCGGCCAGCATATCGCGGGCAGGTGAGGCAGGCACATCGGCCAGGGCTGCCTCGGCGCGGGCCGCCATGCCACGAGCCTCGTCCCGCGCTGCCTCGATGGCCGCCGAGTCGCGTACCGCCGCGACGACCTCGTCCACGGCGGACAGGCGGTTGGCGCCGTCGGTACGATATTCCCACAGGCGGCGCAGGGCCGGGGCGTTGGGCGTCTGCTCGGCGTAGATGAGCACCGGCAGCGTGATGATGCCTTCGCGCAGATCGCCGCCGACCGGCTTGCCGAGGGTTTTCTCGTCGGCGGTGAAGTCCAGGATGTCGTCCATGACCTGGAAGGCCATGCCATAGTGATAGCCGTAGTCGTGGAGGCGGGTCGCGCTCTCGGCGGGCGCGCCTCCCAGCACAGCCCCTGCCTGGGCGGCCAGGGCGAAAAGCGCAGCGGTCTTACCGTAGATGCGGGCGTAGTAGTCGTCGCGGCTAGGCAGACCTTCGACGCGGTTGAAGAGTTGGCGCAGCTCGCCCGCGACAATGACGCGCAATGTCTCCGCGAACAGCCCGACGACCTCGGCGTTGCCTGTCTCGGCCACGTAGCCGGCTGCGCGTCCAAACATGTAGTCGCCCGCCCACACGGTGGCGATGGGGGACCAGACGGCGTTGACCGTGGGATGACCGCGTCGCAATGCTGCCTCGTCAATGAGATCGTCGTGGACGAGGGTCGCAGTGTGCAGCATCTCCACGGCGGCGGCCAGACTCAAGGCGCGCGCGGGGTCGGTGGGATACATCTGGTTGACCAGCAGCGACACGGCGGGGCGGAGCCGCTTGCCGCCCGCGCTCACCAGTTGCGTGATGACGGTGGCGAGGGGCGGATACGTGACGTCGGACACGTCGCGCAGCTTGTGCTCGAGGCGGTCCAGGTCGGGGCGAATCAGGGCGAAACGATCTTGCGTAGTCACAACTCATCCCACCAGAAGAGGCGGCGCGCGGCCTCGGTAGTCGCCTGGGCGGCCTCGGCCAATGTCACGCCCCACACCCCGGCCAGTCTGTCGGCTACCAGACGCACGTAGGCCGGCTCGTTTCGCTGGCCGCGATGGGGGACCGGCGGCAGGTAGGGGGCGTCTGTCTCGACGACAACGCGATCGCGGGGCCAGGCGGCCGCCTGGGCCTGCAAATTGCGAGCGTTCTTGTAGGTCAACGGGCCGTCCACGCCAAGCATGAACCCGGCGGCCAGGGCGGCCTGCGCCAGGGCTGCGTCGCCGGCGAAGCAGTGCAGCACACCCAGCGGGCGATTACTTCCTCGCCACGGGTGTCGCGCGGCCCATGCGCTCAGGATAGCCCAACTTGCCGCGTGGGCGTCGTGGTCGGGGTCGGGGCGGCTGCGAATATGAATGCTGACGGGCTTGCCGACCGTAACCGCCAGGTCAAGCTGGGCCTGGAAAACCCGCGCCTGGTCGTCGCGTGGCGTGTCATCCCAGTAATAGTCTAGACCAATCTCACCCAGGGCGACAACTCGCGGATGGGCCAGCAATGCGCGCAGGTCGGCCAGCGTCCCGTCGCCCCACGTGGCGACCGAGCCGGGATGAAAGCCAACCGCCGCGTAGACTGTCGGATACTCCTCGGCGAGGGCCACGGCGGCGCGGTTGCTGGCCGCGTCGATGCCGATGGTGACGATGCGCGCCACACCCGCCGATGCAGCCCGCTCGATGACCGCCGCTCGGTCGGCGTCGAACTGAGACAGGTCCAGGTGGGCATGGGTGTCAATGAGCATGGTGTGTAGGGGACGAAGGACGAAGGGCCAATAACGGAGATCTGATTGGCCTTTGGCCCTTCATCCTTCGTTGCGTCAGCCAATCCCCAGCAGCGCCCGGCCCGCCGCCAGTAGAGGCTGGACGGCGGCAGGGTCAGTGACCTCGGTGTAAACCCGCAGCAGCGGCTCAGTCCCTGAGAAGCGGACGAGCAGCCAGCCCCCGTCGGCCAGCTCGTACTTGTAGCCGTCCATGCGATTGACGCGGGCGACCTTGTAACCCGCCAGGCTGGGTGGGTCGGCCTTGAGGCGCTCCAGAATGGCCGCGCGCCGGTCGGCAGGGAAGGTCAGGTCCACGCGATCGTAGTAGTGGGGGCCGACTTTATCGAACAGCATCTGCAACAGCTCGGAGGGCTTCTTGCCGGTCTGTACGATGAAGTCGATCATGTACAGGTTGGACAGGATGCCATCGCGCTCCGGCACGCCACGATAGGCGTAGCCCCCGCTCTCCTCGCCGCCCATCATGGCGTCGGTTTCCAGCATCTTGGGCGCGATGTACTTGAAGCCGACGCCCGTCTCGTGCACTGGCACGCCGTACAACTGGCCCAGCTTCTCCAGCATCGACGTGGTGGACAGCGTC
>CAZJJF010000168.1:0-8220 GCA_964546245.1 uncultured Anaerolineales bacterium | reverse complement strand
CGGTAGCCGTGGGCGTGTCGGTGGGTGTCGGCGTGTTGGTCGGCGTTTCCGTCGGTGTCGCGGTAGCCGTGGGCGTGTCGGTGGGTGTCGGCGTGTTGGTCGGCGTTTCCGTCGGTGTCGCGGTAGCCGTGGGCGTGTCGGTGGGTGTCGGCGTGTTGGTCGGCGTTTCCGTCGGCGTCGCGGTAGCCGTGGGCGTCACCGAAGGGCTGGGATACGCCGTCGGTGTCGGATAGCCCGTGTTAGTAGGCGTGGGTGTGGCTAGAGTGGGTGTGGGCGTATTGGTGGGCGTCGGTGTCACCAGGGTCGCGCCGACCGTTGACGTCGGGGTGAGCGTGGCTGTCTCAGTCGCGGTAGGCGTCGCGGTCGGTGTCTCGGTAACGAAGATGCCCGGCGTCTCGGTTGGTGTCGGCGTGTTCGTGGCTGTGTTGGTCGCCGTCGGCGTATTGGTGTTCGTCGGCGTGCTGGTATTCGTGGGCGTGTTGGTCGCTGTTGGCGTGTTGGTCGGCGTGTCGGTGGGCGTCGGCGTGGGCGTGGGGGTTCTGAACACGACCGGCGTCACGGTCCACGTGCGGCGCGCCGCCTGGTTGAACCATAGCGTACAGCACCACCCCCACTGGTCTTCGGTGATGTCAATCTGGTTGTACCAACCCTGCCAGCCGGGCGGGTAAGTAAACTTCAGCGTGTAAGCCTCCGGCGTGTTCAGGCCCAGAAAATCCCAAACGCCATCGGCGCCAGTGAACGTGGTCGCAATGAGCGTACTACCCTGGTACAGTTCGACCTTGACCCCTGGCAGCCCAGGCTCGCCGGGGTCGGGGCGGTTGTTGGGTAGCTCATCGGCCCAAATGAGACCGCTGAGACGGCCATTGTTACCAATGCAGCCCTGGGTGCCGCCCGTACACGGCTGCGCCAGAGGCGCGGCGGGCGTCGCCGTCATGGCCGGGTCCGCCGCTGGCGCCGAGCCTTCACGCTCAGGCCTGCGCGCGTCATCCTTGTTGCTAGAATCGCGCAGCTTGACAGCGGTTGGCTTGGCGGGGCTTTCTTCGGAGCGACTACCAGGCGCCGATTGGGCCGGGTCTTCAGGCGCGCGCGGCGATGCCTTGGGTGTGCCGCCCGCGGCAATAGTCGCGGCCTGCGCAGTTGGCAGGCCAGGCATCAGGACGAGCGCCCCGACCAGGCCTACCATCAGCAGGATGACGATAACGAATGAAGGCCGCATGAACATGCCTCCTTAGGCCTGCCGGAAGAGCAGGCGGTCGGCGCGAGGGCCGCGGAGGTCGATCCTCCGCTCTCACCGAACTCGCAGCAGGATGCCGCTGGGAGCCGACCGACTCGGGGGGGATGAAGAGTAGCAGCGATCCGAGCGGGCGTACAATGGCTGGTGACTGGGGTGGTCCCCAATTCCTTGACAACCAGAACGAGATACCAGGGCAAAAAGATACGCTGGCCGCCATACCTGTTTCGTCGCCAGTGACGATCCGGCGGTAGGGGGCAGCAACCAGGGCGTCGTCGGAAGATTAACGACGCTCTCATTTTACCGTAAACTACCCGGTGGCGCAAGGGGCTAGGCGGCCCAATTTGCCGTCGCGTAGCAAATCCGCGCAATTCATAGCAAATCGGGACATTCGCGAGGCCTGCCAGGCGGCGAATGTCCCGATTGGTATCGATGGCGAGACTATGACGCTTTCGAGGCGCGCACCTCGGGGTTCACGGTATTGGGCAGCGGCTCGCCGTGCAACCCTGCTATCAAGTTGTCGGCCGCCATGCTCGACATGCGGTTGCGCGTCGCAACGCTGGCGCTGCCGATGTGGGGCACGATAAGACAGTTCTCGAGCGTCAGCAGCGGGTCATCCATCGGGATAGGCTCAGGGTCGGTGACATCGAGGGCAGCGTAGCCGATCTCGCCATCCCGTAGCGCCTCGTACAGGGCGCGCTGATCGATGATGGGACCACGGGCCGAGTTCACCAGCACAGCGGTCGGCTTCATCTGCTTGAACTGCGCGGCAGAGAACAGGTGACGTGTCGACGGCAGAAGAGGCGTATGGATGGAGATGAAGTCCGACTCCTCCAGCAGCCGGTCGAAGTCGGCGCCGGTCACGCCTAGTTTCTCATCGATCCCCGGCGGCGCCTGCGGGTCGTAGTACAGGACGCGCATGTCGAAACCCTTGGCGCGGCGGGCCATGGCCTGGCCGATGCGGCCGATGCCAACTAGTCCCAACGTCGCGCCGTAGACATCCGGCCCCATGAGCAGCAACGGTCCCCAGGTCGTCCACTTCCCCGCCCGCACGTAGCGCTCGCCCTCACTGATGCGCCGCGCTGCCGCCATCAGCAGCGAGAAGGCCAGATCGGCAGTCGTGTCGGTGAGGACGCCCGGCGTGTTGCCGACGGGGATGCCCCGGCGTGTACAGGCCGCGACATCGATATTGTCAAAGCCAACGGCCATATTGCTTACGACGCGCAGCCTGGGCGCAGCGTCGAGGAACTCATCATTGATGCGTTCCGTGAGCAGGCAGAAGATACCATCGATGTCGTGCACCTTTTGCAGCAGGACATCCCTGGGGATGGGTTGATCGTCGTCCCAGAGGTCGACGTCAGCAACTGCGCGGAGTTTCTGGACGCCCGACTCGGGCACACGGCGGGTTACCAGGACTTTGGGCTGGGCCATGACTCGGCTCCTTGCGGTGGCTACGGGTGAATGGATGATAGGTCGCCGTTGGTGGCAATCGCGGGCGACCGGGGAAGCTGCGAAAGCGACGCGGCCTCGTCAAGCCATGCGAGCAGGACGCGATTAAAGGAAGCGGCCTTCTCGAGCATCGGCAGGTGGCCCGCGCCGTCCCAGACGTGCAATTGTGCGCCTGGAATCCTGGCCAGGGCATTCAGCCCCTGTTCGAAGGGCAGAATGCGGTCCTGGCGGCCCCAGACGACGAGGGTTGGGAAATCGTAAATATCCATCAGATGCGGGACAACCTCCACAATCTGGCGCTTGACGCCCCAGATATCGATGCCAGCCCGCAGCACCTCCAGGAAGGCACGCCGCGAGTCGGGTTGGCGCATGATGTCCACCAGCGCATTGACCCAAGACGCAGGGACTTCGTGGGGGGCGGAGAACAGGTAACGTATCAGATAGCGCATGCCCCGGTCGCCGAGGTTGACCATCAGCTCCCCTACCAGGGGAATCGACATCAGGCGGAACAACCACGTCACTTGCTTGCCGAAGCCGGCCGAGTCGACCAGCGCGACGCTCTGCGCTCGCCGTGGGTAGCGCACGGCCGTCACCATCACGACCAGCCCGCCCATCGAGTTGCCGACCCAGTGGACGTGATCCAGGCCAACGGCATCCAGGAAGCCCGCCATGAAATCGGCAACGTTGTTGAGGCTGTAATCGAAGCCTGGCGGCTTATCGGTACGGCCAAAGCCAACGATATCGACGGCATAGACGCGGAACCGCCCGGCGACGGCGGCCAGATTGCGCACCCAATACTCCACCGACGCCCCGATACCGTGCACGAAGACCACCGCCGGGCCGCTGTCACCTGCCTGCCAATATCGGGTGCGAATACCGTTTACATCGACGTAGCGATCACTGAAGTGGGTCAACTCCCACGGAACATGCGATTCGGTCATGGCACAGCCACCTCGAGGGGCGCGCGCTCGTGGCGCACCGCCCCGCCGCGACTCACACCAGAGGTGAGGAGCGGCTAAAAGCCGTAGAGCGCGCCAAACTTCTCAGCCAGATAGCGCGAGAAGAAAGATGGATTGAGCGGTTGGCCCGTCGCGCGCTCGACCAGCGCAGGTGTTGAGTACGTCCGCCCGTGGGCATGCACATGGTCGCGCAGCCAGCCCAGGATGAAGCCCAGATCTCCAGACGCGACACGAGCATCAAAGTCTGGGTAGCGGTCGCGCAGGGTGTAATACAGCTGCGCGCCGATCAGGTTGCCCAGGGAGTAGGTCGGGAAGTAGCCAATCGCCCCTGACCCCCAGTGGATATCCTGCAAAACGCCGAGGGCGTCGGTCGGCGGAGTCACACCGAGGTAGGCGCGCATCTTCTCGTTCCACGCGGCGGGCAGGTCAGCGACGGCCAGGTCGCCCTCGACCACAGCACGCTCCAATTCGAAGCGCAGGATGATGTGCAGGTTGTAGGTTACTTCGTCGGCCTCGATACGAATCAGCGACGGCTCAACGCGATTGACGGCCCGGTAGAAACGCTCGCCGTCCCCCGCGTGTAATTGGCGCGGGAAGGTTGCAGCCAGATGCGGGAAGTAATATTCCCAGAAAGCGCGGCCGCGGCCGACGAAGTTTTCCCACAGGCGCGACTGGGATTCGTGCATGCCCAGCGACGGCGCGTTGGCCAGGGGCGTGCGCGCCAGCGCCAGGTCGAAGCCCAACTCGTACAGGGCGTGGCCCCCCTCGTGGATGGACGAGAAGAGGGCCGACGTCAGCATCGACGGCTCGACGCGAGTCGTCACGCGCACATCGAAGGGCGGGCCGACGCTCTGGGTGAAAGGATGCGTCGATTTGTCCTGGCGGCCCGCGTCGAAATTGTAGCCCATATCGGCCAGCACACGCAGGCCGAAGGCCCACTGCCCCCCCTCGTCCCACTCGCCGGCCAGAATGGTATTATCCACATCGGCCGTTGAGGCCTGAATCCGGTGCAGGGCGGCCAGGGTCTCGTCGCGCAAGGGGCCAAACAGCGCGGCCACGGCGCGCGCGGTCATACCCGGCTCGTACTCGTCCAGGAGGGCATCGTAGGGCGAGTCCGCATAGCCAACGTGCTCGGCCACCTGGCGATTGAGGTCCACTAGATGCGCCAGGCCGGGGACAAAGGCGGCGAAATCGTTGGCCTGCCGCGCCCTGCGCCAGGTCTCGACGCCTCGCGCCTGGGCCTCGGCCAGGTCGTGCACCAGAGACGGGGGGATTCTGACGGCTCGATCTCGCTCGCGGCGCAGCTCGCGCACCAGGGCGCGCTGCGTCACCGTCAGGGCCTCCGTATCAGCTTCCAATGCTGTCAGCAACTCACCCAGGCGTGGCGCGGTCAACCGCTCGTGGTACACACTGGTCAGGGTAGCCAGCTGGTGCGCCCGCCCCACGCCGCCACGGGGCGGCATCATCACTTCCTGGTCCCAGCCCAACAGCGCAATGGCTGCGGCAATGTCGCTTAGGGCATGCGTCAGCGCGGCAAGTTCCACCAGGGCCGGCGGCGCGGCAGGGGCGGCGGGCATCGTTGCTCCTCGTTACGGGCAGGCCTGGCGGGGCTTGGTAGCGATGACGATCCCCTCGTGAAGGGTGAACACACGGCCACCGTCGTGCTCAGCAGGCGCAAGAAATGTGCCAATGGCCCCCGAGGCCGCCACCAGCATCGTCCATAGCTCGGCCTCGAGGCTGGAGGGCACGCCCATCCGCGCCGTCCAGTCATGGAAGTCCATGACCTTGTCCAGGGTTTCGGTGTGAACCACGTCCAGCCCTGCGTCGCGAAACATGGCGACCAGTTCACTCAGGGGGAATAACCAGTGATGCGAGGGGTCGCGGAGGGTCTCGAAACGATTGATGAAAGCAGCGACCGCCGGGTCCGGCGGCACGATGTTGTCAACCAAGGCGACCCGCCCGCCAGGCTTCAGGACGCGCGCCATCTCGCGCACGGCCTGCGCCGGATCCGGGAAGTGATGCAAGGCGATGCGACACAGCACGCGGTCGAACGTCCCGTCGGCAGCCGGCAGGCGCTCGGCATCGCCTTCGATGAACTCAACGTTGGTCAGGCCACGCTCCCGCGCCAGCCGCGCCGCGACCGCCAGCATGGCCGGTGTCAGGTCAACGCCAACGACGCGCCGCGCCAGGGGCGCGACGGCCAGGGCAGTATGCCCCGCCGCCGTCGCCACATCCAACGCGCTATGGTCGGGGCCAATCTCGGCCAACACAAGGAGCCGACCCAGGGACGCGCCTCTGGCATGTACCTGGCTGACCGCGTAGGCTTCGGCGGCCGGGCCGTATTGGGCCTGGACGCGCGCCTTCGTGGTGTCGGCCTGCAGTGCGCCGTCGCTCACGCGTGACCGTTGTCACTCTGGACGGTGACAAGGCTCGCGTCGCGGTACTTCTCCCCTACCTCCGGCAGCATGATGGGGATGCCAGTCACGATGGGGTAGCGGCGGCCGGTGCGGCGATTGATGAGCCATTTGCCGTCCACCAGCTCCAGGGGCTGCTTATCAACCGGATCGACCAGAATCTCCAACAAGTCGGGCGCGACTTCGCCACCCAGGTCGGCCTCGTTGATGGTGAGGCCATCATCGCCCCCCATCAAGGGGCCAGGCGCAGGGGCGAAGGACTCACCAACAGCAGACTCGTTTCCGGCCGGGAAAAAGAAGCGGCGGACCAGGAAGAAGACGGCGAAGCCGATGCCGATACCCAGTAGAATGCGGAACAAACGGCCCATGAAATGACTCTCCTCTCAGCGGCTGAAGGCGGGGAAGGGGCGCGGCGGGCGGGGCGCTGTGGCCCGCGCCGCACTCAATAGCACATTGTCGCCATTTCAGCCCGTGGAGTCAACCTGGCGGTGGCAGAAATCGGTTGCGACAGTCATGCCGACGGCAGAACGTATACCGTATCCGGGAGCAGCTCGACGCGCACCTCATCGTCGCGGGCGAAGATGGCCGAGCGCAGGGGGTTGGTATCAACCACGGCCAGCCGCGACCCCGCCACATCCACCTCGTAGTCAACCTGCGAACCGAGATAGGCGGTGCGTCGCACCTGGCCCGGCACACCGTCGCCGGCCGCCGACAGTCGAATGCCCTCAGGGCGTACCACCAGCAGGACGTCCTCTCCCCCCGCAATGCCACGCAGCGGGCCAGGCACGTCGAAGGCTCGCCCCCAGGCCTCGACCCTCAGCCGCCCGTTAGAGGCGGCCAGCGCGCGGGCAGGGATGAAGTTCGCCTGGCCGATAAAATCGGCGACGAAGCGATTGGCTGGACGCTGGTAGAGTTCCTCAGCCGTGCCGATCTGCTGGACGCGGCCATTCGCCATGACCACGATCCGATCCGACATGGACATCGCCTCGTGCTGGTCGTGGGTGACATAGATAGAGGTAATGTGCAAATCCTGCTGCAGGGCGCGAATGTCGCCGCGCATCTGGACACGCAGCTTGGCATCCAGGTTCGACAGCGGCTCGTCGAAGAGCAACACCTTCGGCTCCATGACCAGCGCGCGCGCCAGGGCGACCCGCTGCTGCTGGCCGCCAGATAGCTGATTGGGGGCGCGGCTGCCCAGGCCATTGAGATCAACCATGTCGAGCACCTGCCCGACCCGCTGTTTGACCTCAGCCTGGCTGAGCTTGCGAATCTTCAGCCCATAGGCAATATTCTCGAACACGGTCAGATGGGGGAAGATGGCGTAGCTCTGAAACACCATCGACATGTCGCGTTGGTGGGGCGGAACGTGGGTCAGGTTCACGCCGTCAAGAACGATGCTACCGCTGGTGGGGAACTCGAAGCCGGCGATGAGGCGCAGCGTCGTGGTCTTGCCGCAGCCCGACGGGCCGAGGAGGGTGACGAACTCACCACGAGCGATATCCAGAGAGACATCATCGACAGCGATAACTTCGCCCGTGCCGCCCCGCGCCGTAAAGCGCTTCGTGACGTGTTCCAAGGTCAGATACATACTCACCCCACACCCATGCTCAGGCTACTCGCCTCATCGCTGGGGCCTTTCCGCCCCAGCCAAAGGTACATCAACCCAATGGCGGCGAGGACAATGAGAATCAGGATGACAGAATAGGCCGCCGCCAAGCTCATACCACCCTGCTCCACCTCGCTCAGAATCAGGGCGGTCAAGATGGGCCACTTCGGCGTGGTCAGGAAGATAATGGCCGACAGGCTCGTCATGTGGCGGGCAAAGGCGAAGATTAACCCCGCCAGGAAAGCGGGCAGAATGAGGGGCAGCGTGACGCGGCGGAAGGTGATGCTCGCGTCCGCCCCCAGCGACGTGGACGCCTCCTCGATGGCCGGGTCGATCTGCTGGAGTTGGGCCGTCCCTGCCCGCACCGAGGCGGGCAGCGAGCGCACCGCGTAGGCAGCCAGGATGAGATAGGGCGTGCCAATCAGGACAAACGGCTCGCCAACGAACATCATGGCGTAGATGAGGGCCAGGCTGCCCACGGCGACCAGCCAGCGAGCCGCCCCGCGCACGCGGGTCACCAGGACGACGGCGACGATACCATAGATAACGCCCAACAGGGCC
>CAZJJF010000167.1:0-8220 GCA_964546245.1 uncultured Anaerolineales bacterium | reverse complement strand
GACCCCGCTGAGGCAATGCCCTCAGCGGGGTCTCACCTACTGGCGCGCCGACCACGCGCCTACCTGCGGGCCAATAATGTCCCAATCCCGCCTTAACAATCTCTGAAGATTCCCCGGCTATGATGGGGCTACGACGCAGAGACGCGCCATTGCCTACGATGGCCGAGGCATCATTCAATCTAAGTGAAGGAGAGAAGCACGTGGCAACTGTAACGGCTCCCGGGACGCGGGTGAATCGACGGACGAGCAAGAATCGCTGGTGGTTGTGGCTGGCGCTGCTGGCGCTGCTCGGCGTTGGCGTCTACTTTGGCTACCAGCGCTTTACGGCGCAGGCGACGCCGGCGGCCACCGTACAGACCGCTCAGGTCACCAAGGGTAACATCACCACCACCGTCGCGGCAACCGGCAACATTCAACCGGTGACGCAGACCGATCTCAACGTACATACCAACGGCACGGTCCAGAGCCTGGTCAAGCTGGGCGATAGTGTCAAGCAAGGCCAGACAGTCCTCCAGCTCGATACCACTGACCTGGCGCTGGCCGTCACGACGGCCGAGGCCAACCTGGAGTCGGCCCAACTCAAGCTAGAGCAGGCCAGGCAAGGCTCGACCGAGGCGGAACTCGCCGCCGCGCAGGCGAAGGTAGATGCAGCGCAGGCGTCGCTGAACGGCCTGTACAGCGGCGCGACGGCGTCCGACCTGGCCGCTGCCCAGTCCAGGCTGCGCACGGCACAGCTCAATCTGGAGAAGGCCCAGGCCGGGCCGACCGAGCTAGAAATCGCCAACGCCACGAACAAGATCGAGCAGGCCAAGAACAGCCTGTGGAGCGCGCAGTCGAACCGCGACTCGATCTGCGGCCGTGTCAAGAATGGCGACTCCGACTCGAGCTGCCAGGGCGCGCGCGCCTCGGTGAACAACGCCGAGATTGCCGTGCAGACGGCCCAGAACGACCTCCAAACCTTGCAGGCTGGCCCCGCCGCCAACGACGTGGCCGTGGCGCAGGAGAGTGTCAATCAGGCTCAGGCGTCGCTGGCCGCCCTGCAGCAAGGCCCGACCGCCGAGAACGTTGCCTCTGCCAGGTCGAATCTAGTCCAGGCCCAGTCGAGCCTGAAGACGTTGCAGGCTGGCCCCGACGCGCTGACTGTTCAGCAGGCCGAGGTGGCTGTGCGCCAGGCGCAGGCCAGCGTCGACGAGGCTAAGGCCAAGCTCTCGCAGGCCACAATCACGGCCCCCTATGCTGGCATCATCACCGCGGTCAACACCGCGGCTGGGGCGACGGTGACGACCAACAGCGCGCCGCTGCAAATCACGGACTTTGCTAATCTGCAGATTGAGAGCCAGGTGTCAGAGATGGACCGCCCCAAGATCAAGGTCGGGCAGCCTGTGAACATCACCGTCGAGGCGCTGCCCAACGTTGCTCTCAAGGGCGAAGTCGCCAGCATCAGCCCAACCGCGACGGCCACCAATGGTGTGGTGAATTACACCGTCACCGTCAAAGTGACGCAGAGCGATCCCAACCTGGCGTCGGGTATGACGGCTGGCCTCAACATCGTCACCGATAGCAAGACGGGGGTGTTGAAGGTCCCAACGAAGGCGATTCAGACTGTGAACGGCCAGAAGGTCGTCAACGTGCAGCGTGGCGATCAGGTGATGCAGGTTCCCGTCACGATCGGCCTCGCTGACACCTCCAACACCGAGATCAGCAGCCCCAACCTGCAAGCCGGTGATATCGTGATCGTCGGCTCGACGAGCGGCAGCACGACAACCACGACGACCAGCAGCAATCGCCAGGGCGCGGGGGTGCCGGGCATCATGGGCGGCCCGCCGGCCGGTGGCCCACCACCTGGGCGGTAAGTGCCGAGGGCGCGACGAAGGACGAACGACCGAGGGCCAAGGGAACTTCATAGGGCGATGTTGACCGCCTGGTCCCTCGCCCCTGGTCCTCGGTCGGACTTGGAGCGGTGATAGGAGAGCGTATGTTGAACCGAGTTATCGATATCGAGCACGCGACAAAGGTCTATCAGATGGGGGACGTGGAAGTGCGGGCGCTACGCGGGGTGACGTGCCACGTCGAGCAGGGCGAGTTTGTCGCCATCACCGGGCCGAGCGGGTCCGGCAAGTCCACCCTCATGAACATCATCGGCTGCCTCGACCAGCCCAGCGACGGGACCTATCTTCTGGATGGCATCGACGTTGGCACGCTGGATGACAACGAACTGGCGGGCATCCGCAACGAGAAAATCGGCTTCGTCTTCCAAAGCTTCAACCTGCTGCCTCGCGTGGCAGCCTGGAAGCAGGTGGCGCTGCCCCTGGTGTACGCTGGGGCGAATGACCGCCGCGAGCGAGCGGTGGCCGTGCTGGAGGAAGTCGGGTTGGCTGAGCGCCTCGACCATAGGCCCGCCGAGCTGTCGGGCGGCCAGCAGCAGCGGGTCGCCATCGCCCGCGCCCTGGTGACTCAGCCCTCGTTGCTGCTGGCCGACGAGCCGACGGGCAACCTGGACTCCAGGGCGGGCAAGGAAGTGATGGGCATCTTCAAGCGGCTGAACCGGGAGCAGGGCCTGACGGTGGTCCTGGTCACCCACGACCCGGCCATCGCGGCGCAGGCCGACCGCACCATTCGCATCTTCGACGGCATGGCCTACGACGCGGACGAAACTGTGCCGGCCGATCTCGCCCCCGTGGCGGTGACGGAAGCGGCGGTCATGGTCCCGGTGGCCCTGGCTCAGAACGGGAGGCGCTCGTGAGCATCGTCGAATCTCTACAGATCGCGCTGGACGGTCTCGTCGCCAACAAGCTGCGCGCTATCCTGACCATGCTGGGCATCATCATTGGCGTGGCGGCGGTTATCGTCATGCTGGGTATCGGGCGCGGCGCGCAGGCCAATATCGAGGCACAGATTCAGTCCAACGGCACGAATCTCCTCTACGTGCGGCCCGGCTCCTCGCAACAGAGCGGTGTTCGCCAGGCGCAAGGCTCGGCGGCGACACTGACCTATGCCGACGCCCAGGCGTTGGCCGAGCCGGGCGCGGCCCCCGCTGTGGCCGCCGTTGCGCCAGAGTACAACGCCTTTGGCCAGGTGGTCTACCAGGGCACGAACACCAACTCGCGGGTGACGGGCGTCACGCCGGAATATCTGGGCGTGCGCATCCTCCAGATGGCGAGCGGCGACTTTATCGACGCGGCCGCGGTCGACGCGAAGTCAACCGTGGCAGTGTTGGGCGCAAACGTCGCCAAGACTCTCTTCGGTGACGCGGACCCGGTGGGCCAGTCGATTCGCATCAACAACGTGGCGTTCCGTGTTATCGGCGTGCTGGCGTCGAAGGGCGGGACCGGCTTCGGCAGCCTGGACGACCAGGTGATGGTTCCCATCACCACAGCCCAGGCGCGCCTGTCTAGCGGCGGCCAGTTTCGCGGCTCCAACAACGTTTCGACCATCAACGTCCAGATCGTGGACGCGGCCCAGAACGACGCGGCCATTCAGCAGGTGACAGCCATCCTGGAGGAGCGCCATCGTACCACGGGCGATAACGACGACTTCAACGTCGTGAGTCAGCAGGACATCCTGGAGACGGCGGCCACCACAACGGGCGTGTTCACCCTGTTCCTGGGCGCAATCGCCGGCATCTCGCTGCTGGTAGGTGGCATCGGCATCATGAACATCATGCTCGTCAGCGTCACGGAGCGCACCCGCGAGATTGGGCTGCGCAAGGCGGTCGGCGCGCGGCGCGGCGATATCCTGATGCAATTCCTGGTCGAGGCGACGGTGCTCAGTGTGCTGGGCGGCCTCATCGGCGTGGGACTTGCCTTCGGCATCGCCCACCTGATTGGCGGGATGTCGTTGGGCAGCATCTCCATCAACCCCGCCATCGGCTACGACTCGGTGCTGCTGGCGACACTGTTCTCCATCGGCGTGGGTCTCTTCTTCGGCGCCTACCCTGCCAACCGCGCCGCTGGCTTGAACCCCATCGAGGCGCTGCGGTACGAGTAGCCTGGGTGAGATTCGGGATTGGCGAGGGAGATTGGGGTGGCGACGTAGAGCGTGGTCCATAGGGCGTAGAGCGAGGGGCGGGATGCCATCACCTGGCGTCTCGCCCCTCGTACTTCGAACACCCTCGCCCTGGTTCCCGTGTCTTTCGTGGTTACATCTCTGGCCGTCGCCTCACGTCAGGGCGCGGCTGACGAGGCGCTGCGCTTCCTCGATGATGGCCTGTAGGTGCGCCTCGCTCTTGAAGCTCTCCGCGTACAGCTTGTAGATGTTCTCCGTACCCGACGGGCGCGCGGCGAACCAGCCATAGTCGGTAACAACCTTCAGGCCGCCGATGGGCGCGTCGTTGCCAGGCGCGCGCGTCAGCTTGGCCGTGATGGGGTCGCCCGCCAACTCGGTGTCGGTGACAGCAGCGGGGGACAATCTCTCTAGCGCCTGCTTCTCCTCGGGCGTGGCGGGCGCGTCGATGCGGGTGTAGTAGGGCGTGCCAAATCTCTCGGTGAGGGCCTGGTAGTGCTGGCCAGGGTCGCGGCCGGTGCGGGCCGTGATCTCGGCGGCCAGCAGGCCCAGCAGCGGGCCATCCTTGTCCGTGGTCCACACCGTCCCGTCGCGGCGCAGGAAGCTGGCCCCCGCGCTCTCCTCGCCGCCGAAGCCGAACGAACTATCGAACAGGCCCGGCGCGAGCCATTTGAAGCCGACCGGAACCTCAACCAGGCGGCGGCCCAGGTCAGCCACCACGTGGTCGATGAGGCTGCTGCTGACGAGGGTCTTGCCGATACCGGCCGAGGCGGGCCAGTCGGGGCGGTGCTGTAGCAGGTACTGAATCGCGACAGCCAGATAGTGGTTGGGGTTCAGCAGGCCCTGCGAGCGGGTGACGATGCCATGACGGTCGGCGTCGGGGTCGTTGCCCCAGGCGATGTCGAACTGGTCCTTGAGTTTGACCAGCCCCGCCATCGCATACCGGCTGGAGCAGTCCATCCGAATCTTACCGTCGTGGTCGAGGGTCATGAAGCTAAATGTCGGATCGATTCGGGTGTTGACGACGGTGATGTCCAGGCCGTAACGATCGGCGATGGGCGCCCAATACGCTGCTGCCGCGCCGCCCAGGGGATCGACGCCGATGTGCAAGCCCGCGTCGCGGATGGCAGCCATATCGATGGTCTGCTCCAGGTCCACCACGTAGGGCTGCACGAAATCGACGGCGTGGGTCGTCGGGGCGCGCAACGCGGTCGGGTAGGGCGTGCGCTTGACGTCGCGATTACCCTGGCGCAGCAGGTCGTTGGCGCGATTCTGAATCCAGGTGGTGATGCTCGTATCGGCCGGGCCACCCTCGGGCGGGTTGTACTTGAAGCCGCCGTCGGCGGGCGGATTGTGGGACGGCGTGATGACGATGCCATCGGCCACGCCGTGCGAGCGGCCACGGTTATAGACCAGAATGGCGCGCGAGACAACGGGCGTCGGCGTAAAGCCGTCGTTGGCCTGGATGAAGGTCTCGACTCCATTAGCAGCTAATACTTCGAGGGCGGAGCGCTCGGCGACCGACGACAGGGCGTGGGTATCCTTACCCATGTACAGCGGGCCGTCGATGCCCTGGCTGTGGCGGTACTCGCAGATGGCCTGGGTAATGGCGAGGATATGCGCCTCGTTGAAGCTGCCCGCCGGGGACGTCCCGCGATGCCCGCTGGTGCCAAAGGCCACGCGTTGGGTAGGCTCGTCCAGGTCTGGCCGCTGTGTATAGTAGGCGCGTTCCAGTTGGTCAACGTCAATCAGCATGCTCGCGGGGGCGGGCTGTCCGGCCAGGGGATGAATAGGCATCGCTTTCACCTCGTCGTAGGGTGACTGATTCAAGGACGGTCAAAGGCCACACGACCACGCCGTCGCTGGCCTGATTATACCCCGGCTCCCGCCCACGCGCCACGCGGGGTAGCCCTCACATCACAAGACTCGCCAGCCCTTTGGCGACGAAGAGGATGCCGAGAAAGAGCAACACCCCCGCCGTCACTTCCGCGCGGTGATGAATCACCCAGTCTTTCCAGCGGGTCAGAGTCGCCTCGGCCTTCTCGCCATCCCTAACGCGGTACACCACGGGCACGGCGACCGCAATACTGGCAATCGCGATAAAGACCGCGAAATCGAGAATTGTGCCGACAATCGTCGGGGCCGTCTTCGCCACTGCCACCGATGCCGCCAACACCAGGGCGATAGCTTTGGGGTTGAGCGCGGCCAGGGTGAAGGCCAGGGCCGTGGAGCGGTTGGGGGTGATGACGTTGCCCTCACTGACCCTGGTATCGACAGCTGCGAGCCATTCAGGCAGCGGCTCCGGCTCGCCCCCCTTCGGCCTCTTCCGCCACTGGCTGAACCCCATGCCCAACAAGACAACGCCCAGAGCAACGGTCAGTAGGGCTTGCGCCACCATCACCGAAGGGTTGGCATCGGTCATGGCGTTGGTAAGCCCAACCAGGGTATGCACCACGGCGATCACGAACGCCAATCCGCCGATCCAGCCGACGAGGAACATGATGCCATTTAGACCCCCCTCTCCGGTCAGCAGCACGATGATGACGGCGATCACCGCAAACGCGTTGGCCGCAACTCCGATGGCTGCCGGCAGGATGTCACTCGCCAGCACGTTGAGTTCGATGTTGTCCTCCCGTGTGAAGCTGATGCGCTTGTCGCCGCGGTTGATAGGCGTTTGGTGTCGGTCAAGCTGCGTGCATCGGTGGCTCTGTCTGTTCTCACCGCCCTGCTTGCCGCGCATCGCCACGGTGATTATACTCCTGGTCACAAGGAGGCGCTATGACCGAGACCACCGCTCCCCCGATGACCGTAGCCGACTTCGCCGCCGCGCTGGACAAGCACATCCGCCCTGCTACCTTCCCCGTGGCGGTCAAGATGCTGGCCCCCGGCGAGCCGCTGCCGCCCAAGACCCGCCGCCCCACCGAGATGGGCTTCCAGACCGCCATCTGCCAGGGCTTCGCCCTTGCCCGCCGCTACGGCTGGCCCATCGCCATCGGGGTCGAGGACCTGTCGTGCCCGCTGGCGAAGGCCGTGTTCGGTTTCGCGCCGCTGGTAGATTTCTACGAGCAGGGCCACGCCTGCGCCGGAATGTACACGGCGACGCCGGCCGCGGGGGCGATGACGGAGGCGGCGGTGGACAAGTTCCCCTATCGCCGCTACGAGACCATCGTCGTCGCGCCCATTCAACGCACGAACTTCGACCCCGATGTGATTCTGGTCTACGGCACACCGGGGCAGGTGATGCGGCTGGTGACGGCGGCGCTGTGGCAGACGGGCGGGCGGCTCCCGGCCTCCTTCTCGGGACGCATCGACTGCGCCGACGCCGTTATCACCACCATGCACACGCAGCGACCCCAGGTCGTGCTGCCGTGCTACGGCGACCGCGTCTTTGCCCAGACCGAAGATCACGAGATGGCCTTCGCCCTGCCAGTGGCAGCCATGGCCGACATTGTTGAGGGGCTGGAGGGGACGCACAAGGGCGGCATTCGCTACCCCATCCCCAGCTTCTTGCGCTACACGGGGCAGTATCCCGACCACTACAACGTTCTTAACGACAGGCTCGACGCGGCCCGCGCTGTGCCGCCCGAAGCGTAGCCCCTGCCGGTCAAGGCCACACTGAACCTTGTAGCAGCCAGCCTCGAGTTGAGGGTTATGGGGACCGCAACTCTATTACCGTCGAGTCGTAGTATCGAGTGTAGGAAAGGAGCGCGTCAACATGCTTACCTTTACCAAGCTCGTCCTCGGCGCGATGGTCGCCCTGATCATCACGGCTGCCGCGCTGCTGGGCATCGGCCAATGGACTTACAATCGCCGTATGGACGCCGAGGCCCGCGATTTCTTCGCCCGCCAATCCGACGACCAGGCGGTGGCCGACGTGGTCGTGACCGAGGCCATGCTACAGGACCTGCCCGCACCCATCCGCCGCTACCTGACCTATAGCGGTGTCGTCGGCCACACCATCCCGCACACGGTCCATATTCGGCAGGTGGGCCAGTTCCGCACCGACCCTTCTCAGCCCTGGATGGACATCACCGCCAACGAGGTCTACGCGGTTGACGAGCCGGGCTTTCTGTGGGACGCGACGTTCTACATGGCCGGCGTGCCTTTCATGCGTATCCGCGACCGGTACGCCGATGGCGAGGGCAACATTCGCATGACGGTCTGGTCGCTGGTTCAGGCAATAGACAAGCGGAGTCCCGGACTGAATCAGGGTGCGCT
>CAZJJF010000166.1:7549-8225 GCA_964546245.1 uncultured Anaerolineales bacterium | reverse complement strand
CATAGGTCGTTTCGCCCAGCAGCTTGCCGCGGCCGGTGTCCTGGATGGCGCCGGCGACGATCTCCGCCGCGCTGGCCGACCCGCCGTTGACCAGCACGATCAGTTTGATGTCCTGCGCGATGCCGTTGTCCGTGGTGTCGGTGGTCTTCTTGTTGCCCTTGTAATCGCGTTCGATCACAAACAGCCCCTTCTTCAAAAACACATCGCCGACCTCGCGCGCCTGGCTGAGCAAGCCGCCGGGGTTGTCGCGCAAATCGAGGATGAGCGCTTTGGGCTTTTTCTCGAGCAGCGCCGTCAAGTCCTCGGTGAGCTGCTGGTTGGCCTGCGCGCTGAAATCGAACAGGCTGACATAGGCGATGTCGTTGGCCGCGCCCACGGTTTTGCTGGTGACGAGCGGGATCACAATTTCGCCGCGCGTGATGGTCAGCTCGAAGGCGCGCGGCTTGTCCGCGCGGCGCAGCGACAGCTTGACCTCGGTGCCGGCCGCGCCGCGAATGAGCGCGGCGACCTCGCTGGTGCCCAGCCCGGTGACCGCCCGGCCGTTGACCGACTCGATGAAGTCGTTCGCCAGGATGCCGGCTTTTTCGGCCGGTGAGTTCTTGAACACCTTGACGATCTGAATCGCGCCGCCTTGTGACGAGCGCAGCGAGGCGCCGATGCCCTCGAATTTGCCGTT
>CAZJJF010000166.1:0-7539 GCA_964546245.1 uncultured Anaerolineales bacterium | reverse complement strand
CATCAATTTGGCCATGCTGGGCTCGACGTATTGGGTGAACGGATCGCCCAGCGAGGTGACCATGCCGCGGATCGCGCCGTCGGTGAGCTTGTCATTGGCCGGCAGCTGGCCGTACCATTCGCCGCGCAGGCGGCGCAGCACGTCGTCGATCAAGGTTTGGTTAAGCTTGCCGGTGGCGGCGGTGGCGTCGCTGGCGATGCCGGCTTCGGTGACGGCGCGGCTGCCGCTCGAGCTTGAGACGGGCGCGGGCACATTGGCCAGCACGCCGCCCGGGCGCAGCAACATCGCGCCCACGGCGATGCCGAGGACGAAGATCATCGCGCCGATAAACATCCCCAGCATGCCGAGCGCAATGCTCTTGAGGGTGCTGGCTTGGGTAGGGGTAGGTGAATCCATGTGTGAGTTTGGCGAACCGCCCAGATACGGTGCCGCGATTATCAGCGCTGTCGGTTAACGCAGGCTGTGAAGCATAGGTGGCGTTCCATAATTGCCGCTGACATATGTTCGGCTGCGATAAAATCAGACCATGCGGTCAATCGAGCTTTTTGCGGGCGCCGGCGGATTGGCGATGGGTGTTGCGCGAGCGGGTTTTGAGCACCTTGGCATCTTTGAGCGTGATCCAGATTCCTGCGAAGCAATCCGGACAAACAACTCATCAGCAACGCTGCGCCTGACCGACCGCTACCCCAACCCCCACGCCTGGGGCGAGCTGGTTACCGAGTTCCCCGGCCACGTCAGCTACGAGACGCGGCCCATTCCGGCCACCGCCATCCCGCCGTCACTGCCCGGCGTGCGCACCCTCTTCAACGTCCTGCACCATTTCGAGCCGCCCGTGGCGCGTTCGATTCTCGAGGCCGCCGTGCAGCAGCGGCAAGGCATTGGCGCCTTCGAGTTCATGCAGCGCAGCCCCCTGTCCCTGGCGGGCGCGACCCTCTCGCCCGTCGCCGTCCTGGCCGCCACGCCCTTTATCCGCCCGCGTCGCTGGTCGCACCTGGCGCTGACGTATCTGCTGCCCGCCGTGCCCGCCGTCGTGCTGTGGGACGGGCTGGTCTCCAGCTACCGCGTGTACACACCCGACGAACTGATCGACCTCACGCGCGGCCTGGACGATTACGTCTGGGCCATCGGCGAAGCGCCCCTCCCACGTACCCCCATCCCCCTCACCTACCTCCGCGGCTGGCCGCGCCGGGCAGCATAGGCGAGGCTGTCAGCACGGCGCAGACCGCGCGCTGCTAACCAGAGTCTGTCTAGCCACAACGGCGGCGTGTGTCATACCGGCTTTTTGTTTTGCCGCCATTGCCCGAACTGGCGCGCCCGCTCGGCGCTGCGCGCCTGGCGCACGGCCTGGATATCGGCCCAGGTCGCGGGCCAGCGCGCCGGGTCAAACAGGGCCAGCATATTGCCGGCGATGGGCGCCAGTTGGCGCGCTAGTTGGCTGAGCGCCTCGCTTTGGCTCAAGCCCGGCCGTGCCTGATCGGCGGCGAAGTCGATGGGCGGTTGGGTGAGATACGTCACCACGTCGTCGAGCTTGACCTGCTGGGCGTGATGATCCACCACGGCCGGCCAGGCCAACGCCTGCCACTCTCCGCCGCGCACGCTGAACTGAATGATGACGCGGGCGTGTTCGTAGCGCATCGACGTTGTATCGCCATTGCGCCATGGCTCGCCAGCCGCAAAGCCGTACCGGTCGCACAGGAAGCTGAATTCGCGCTGAATGCGGGGCAGCAAATCGTCGCGTTCGCCGGACTGCGGCGAGGCCTGCCCGGCGTCCGGGTAGGTGAAATCCAGGTCGAACCGCCCGTCGCGCTGCAACGTGAAGCGCGCCTTGATCCACGGCGCGCGGCCGGGCTTGCGGGTGCGGAGGCGCAGCTCGTCGAACAACAGGTAGAAGCGATAATCGGCTTCGAAGTCACGCTGGTGGTCAGGCGCGGCCGCCGGAACGTACCTGCCGTAGGTCAGGCCATTGTCGTCCTCCTCGATCTCGGCATAGGCCGTGGCGCTGAGCCACTCCTCGGGGATGGCGTCGACGATGAATTGGCCCATGGCCCGGTAGATCTCTTCGGTTGGCGTGTCGGTCAGATCAAAAAAATCCATGTTGATCATTCTCTCCAACTGGGAAGGTACGCAGATTCCGAGTCAGCGTCCGCCAAAGTTCAAAAGCGACGCGTCAGTTGAAGAAATTCTGCAAGAGCTCAAACACCTTCGTGAGAGGCTCTCCGTGAGTTGCAGCCAGGCTCATTTCTTCGTGGTGATCAACGTGAATCACTAATTTGTCCCTGGCATTAACCAGCAGCATATCCCACATATAGTACAGGCCCAACGCAAATGTCGCTTCTGCCTCTGCGGCGGAGTTTATTTCGATCAAATGACCTGGCGCTTCGTCTACACTGCGCTCCTCGCCCAGGCTTCTTCGAAAGCCATCAAACAGGAGCATATTCTCACAAGAGGGCCACACACCATGACCGGTTATCAACAGGACACCCCCATCATCCCAAACAAGCGAACTGAAGATGTGTTTTGACAGGCTCATCTTTCGACCTGCGTCGCTCGGAATCCGCCAGGTTCGGAGGGGCTTGAGCTCTTCGATATCCTTGCCAAGATACTCTTGAAGCCAGACTTGTGCTTCTAACCGGGTAAGGCACTGCATGATTCACTTCAATCCTGGCCGTGCCGACGGCTCACGGCAACACCGACGATTCTTGCCAGCCACCACCGCGATCGACCCGGCATGTCACCTGCGAAAGGGCGTCCTCCGGCCGGGCGCAACGCACCTTGACGCCGTTGTTGCGTGAATGGGCGATAGTTTCGACGCCCAGCTCCTTCGTGAGTTGTTCGGCAACGTCGGAGGTGATCCGGCGCGCCTCGTCCTCGATCCGGGGGTCATAGAGGCCATCGTAGGGTTCGATTTGTCCCTGCGGCACAAAGTAGCACCACGTGCCTTCGGCCACGTGACAATAGAGATCGATCGTCTCCTTGCCATCCTGACGATAAACATGGGCTGAGCCGTCCTCAAACAGCCGTGTGATTGTGCCATCGGTCAGGCTTATGCCGCCCATTCCCGGAACCGCCTCGGAGTCCTCCGCCAACTGCCCGATGATGATATAGCCGTTGCTGCTGCCGGGGGCGACGCTGAGTGATCTGTTGGTCTTGAGCTTGATCACCTGGAAGCGCTGTTCACCAATCGGGAAGACCATGCCCTCGTAGACGTGCAGGGTGTCGCTTTGCCCCAACGCGTCGTTCCACACGCTGATGCGCGCGACAAGGCCTCTCCGCTCTTTGCCTTCTGCATCCACATAGCGCTCGTTGGATACCCATTGCACCCCGACACTCCAGCCATCGTCTAGCCCTCTAACTGTCGTTTCCGTAATGCTCAGTTGGCGTACATAGGTTGGCTCCTGCTGGCCGAGGTCCGACGAAGAACCACAGCCGGCCAACAGGCTTCCGACCACGATCAGCCAGCTCAGCCAGACGACCCTATACTGTTGGCTGTGGATAGACACCGACATGATGTCGACAAACGGGATATCGATCCTGCGGCGATAATCGGTCAGGCCATCGGGCCCCACGTGCAGGATCGGCCGGCTGGCCACATACACCATGACAGCCAGGCATACACTGCCAAACAAGATAGCCAGCAGGCCAACAAGGCCTTGACCTGCCTCAGACCACGGTAAAACGGATTTGGCCGGCGTCGGAAGCAGCAACATCAAGGCGCCGACGACCACAAAGCCGCTACTGGCGCCGACTACCCAGGCCTGCCGCCGCCAACTGCCGCGGACTGTGAAGACATCCGGTGAGGCTGCTGATTCCCTATTCATTTCATCATCCGAAACGCAATAGGGCCGCTTGACCCGGCCATGTTCCAACCTGCTTCTGCCCGGCGCGCGTTTCATCGCTCTCCACGGCTTACGTATTGAAGACCTGAAGATGGACTCGCACCAGGCCGTTCTCAAGCGGCGTCACCACCACGTTGAAGGTCTTCTGGCTCACCCGTTGATAGACGCCGTCGTAGTCAGGCGGCTCGGACCCGGCCGCCGGCGGCGCCCACCAGTCGGCCGTCCCGCTGAGCAGCGGAGCGGCTGAATAGAAGGGGGAATAGCCCGGTTTCAGCGGCTCGGTCAGGCCCAGCTCGGCCAGCCAGGCGGCGACGTCCTCCGGCGGCGCGTCGAAGCGGGCAACGACCATCGTGTCTAGCGCCGCCACGCCCGTCACGTGAAGTTCGGTCGCTCCGGCCGGGAAGGGCCGGCCGATGAAGTCTACTGCCGCCTGTGCGTCGAAGGTCTTGGTCAGCACATCCAGAGGAGTGCGTCCGGATCGATCAGGCGCATCCACGGGCTGTGACCCTGCACAGGCGCTGATCAGCACAAGGCCAAGCGCGCACAAAACCGCCAGCACGGCGACTCTGGTGGCTCCATCGATACGATAGCTTGTCATGCTCATAGCTCTCCTTTCCCAGTCCACCGCGCAGCCCCAGTCGGTCGGCAGTCGAATCCGCGCGCCAGAGCGCCAATATTTGGGCCGAGGCGGGGGTGGGAGGTAGGAGTGGCTCCTTGGGAGATGATGCGCAACGAAGGAAGCTTGGTGCAGCGCATGCCGTCGTTGCGCCCAGGCAAGCCCGCTTCCCGGGCAGGACAGCAACAGCAGGCTGCGCTGCATTATGGCACAGCCGTGCCTCGATAGCAAGCGCGCCGACGCCCGCCTGCGCGGCGTCGCCCACCGGCAGATCTTACTCGGTGCGCTTTGATTTGCCCCACCACCCACACGGCGGCCGCCTCTGGCCCCACAACCACGTCATAGCGGAGGAAGCCGGGATGGACATCGTCGTCGCACAGATGGGCATCGACGTCGTCATAGCCCCCCTTCAGGCCGTCGATCACGAAGGCGTCGCCGGATGACAGGCGCTGCTGGGCGCGCAGGCGATCTTGACCATAGGCGGCGCGACGATCAGCCAGCCCGCCAGGCCAAGCCCCCTAAGAACTGTTGGCTGCGCGTATCAGGGGTTGGGCCATACGTACCAGGGCAGCGATGGCGTCCTGGCCCGTCACCGAGCGGCACTGCAGATGATCGTTCTTTCCCTGGGGCTCCAAGAGCCAACAGCGCTGTTGGTCCGATACGACGATCAGCGTTTGTGTGCCTTCGATCTGCTCGCTGCGCAGTCCCCAAGCGCATAGCCCGGTGTAAATGGCGAACCCTGCACAGCCTGGCACGAAGGCCTGCGCCTCGTTGGGCGGCCATTTCGCTTTGACCAGGCTATCGATAGCCCTGGCGCTCCGGTTGCTGCGCGACCAGCGGAACACGTCTGCCATCAGCTTGTCAGACGTTGTGATGGCAAAGTCGGTCACTGCACGTGCTGGGGCAATCGAGGTGAGGATCCACTGCGTCCGGTCGGCCAGCGCGGCCGGGTCGGGCAAAAAGGTGAAAGCGTGAATCCCAGGCCGCGGCAATGAATGTTCCACCATGATCTCTGGCGTCGCACAGAAAAGGTGCGGATCGGCGGCCCCATCAGGGTACGAGCCACTCAGTACCATCGATGCGCCGGGCAGCACGCAGCTACCAACCAGGGCAATGAGGCTGTCGTCGATGACGACGCTGTCGCTGCTCTGTGCCTCGACCAGGCTGCGGTTCAGCAAGGTTTCCAGCCCCGCGTAGAGCCGCTCAGCCCGCGCTTTCCGGGAGACGCCAGCGAACGGATCTTCGGGCAGGCCGTTCATGGTCGTGCGGCCCATCAGTTGCAGGAGCGCCAACAACTCATCGAGGGTGAGATCGATGGTGAACTGCTGAGTAGGGGAACCCGTGGCTGTCATCGCTTTTCCTCCAAACGCCCGTGCCAGCGGTAGAAATCGGCCCGCCGACTCTGCCCCCTCGCTCAGATTAGACCGGCAGGCTAATGCGGCGGTTGAGCGGCGGGCCGCGCTCGCGGCCAATGTGCCTCGGCGCGCTGGCGTTGTAGCGAGCGCGCCGAGAACGTAGCGGCCTTCTGTGCCCTTCAGCCTGTCAGCTGACCTCCACCGTCACCGACTCAATCTTGTCGCCCTTGCGAATCTTCTGCACGATATCCATGCCGTCGGTGACTTCGCCGAAGACGGTGTACTGGCGGTCGAGGAAGTTGGCGGGGGCGAGGGTAATGTAGAACTGGCTGCCGCCGCTGTTGGGGTTGGACGAGCGCGCCATCGCCAGCGTGCCCGTCTTGTGGGGCAGCTCGCTGAACTCGGCGGGCAGGTTGTAGCCGGGGCCGCCGGTGCCGTTGCCCACCGGGTCGCCGCCCTGGATGACGAAGCCCGGCTCGTAACGGTGGAAGGTCAGCCCGTCGTAGAAGCCCTCGCTGCTCAGGAAGACGAAGGAGTTGACATGCTGCGGGGCGACGTCCGGGAACAGCCGGAGTGTGATCGTCCCCTTGCTCGTGACCATCGTCGCGGTGTATGTCTTGCTGGGGTCGATCTGCATGTCTTCGGGATGGGTGTAGCGCTTGGCAGGCATCAGGCATCCTTTCTTACTTGGTGGTAATAGTGACCGACTTGATGTGATCACCCTTCTGAATCTTCTTGGCGACATCCAGGCCCTGGGTGACCTGACCGAAGACCGAGTATAGCCCATCCAGTTGGGACTGGGGCGCTAGCGTGATGTAGAACTGGCTACCGCTGGACTCGCGCTTGGGGTTTTGCGGATCCCCCAGGCGCGCCGCGGCCAGCGCGCCCTCGGTGTGCTTGCGGGTAAGCTCGGCGGGGATGGTGTAGCCGGGGCCGCCGGTGCCGTTGCCCACCGGGTCGCCGCCCTGGATAACGAAGCCCGGCTCGACACGGTGGAAGGTCAGGTTATCGAAGAAGCCCTCCTTCGCCAGGAACACGAAGTTGTTGACGTGCTGCGGGGCATCCTTGGCGTAGAGCTCGGCGACAATCTGGCCTTTGTCGGTGTCGATGGTCGCCACGTATGTCTTCGACGGGTCGATGGTCATGGGTGGCGGCGCGCTGTACTGCTTGCGGATCGGCGACGTCGCCAGGACTTTGGCGACCGCGGTCGGGAACGGCGTCGCGGCGGCGGCCTTAGGCGCGGCGACAGTGGGGGCGGCCGGCTGGCCGGTCGCGCCGCCGCATGCGGCCAGCATCAGCAAGGACACAAGGGCGAAGGACAGCGCCGTCAGGCGCGCGAAGATTGTCAAGGCGGGTCTCCTTCTCCTGACAAAGGTACAGGGGCGAGGTTTCCCTCGCCCCTGTATGCCGCGTGGCGATTCGGTCGCGCCGGGGTCAGCGCGGCGGGTGCGGTCGGCCCCCTACTTGTCGCGAGTCTTGTCGCCCAGGGCAGCCTGCGCGGCGGCCAGGCGGGCGATGGGCACGCGATACGGCGAACACGACACGTAGTTCAGGCCGGTGCGGTAGCAGAACTTCACCGACTCCGGCTCGCCGCCGTGCTCGCCACAGATGCCGACCTCCAGGTCAGGGCGAGTCTGGCGGCCCAGCTTGACGCCCGTATCGATGAGCTTGCCGACACCCTTCTGGTCCAGCACCTGGAACGGGTCGTCCTTGAGCATCTTGCGCTCGACGT
>CAZJJF010000165.1:0-8259 GCA_964546245.1 uncultured Anaerolineales bacterium | reverse complement strand
CGTAGAAGGCGCCGCGAGGGTCGTCGAGGAGGCTCTCGCCGGTCGTGGCGTCACAGCGGCCGCGGCCATCGACGCCTGCCTGCGCGCCCTTGAGGGTGAGGGTCTTGTTGACTGTCACCAGTTCGGTGTACGTGCCCGGCCCCACCAGGACCGTGTCCCCTGCCACGCCGTTGTCCACCTCGCTTTGAATGAGGGTGGAGACGTGGCGCACGTTGTTGAAGGTGTAGGAGCCACTGGTGTAGGAGTAGGCGCGCAGGTCGGCCGGCGGGTTTGGCCCGACGACCACCTTCTTGTCGTAGGTGTTGTTGGTCCAGTACGATGCCCAGTCAAACTGGGTATTGTCGTACGTCCCGCGCGCACGGATGTATTGGGCCGCGCCCTGGCTGAAGGTGTTGCCGGTGATGATAGCGCCCCCGACGGAGTCAACAAACCACGGCACACCCGTGCCAGAGCCGGTGAAGCTGATGGCGGGCCAGGTATTGCCACCCAGGTCAAAGGTATTGTTGGTGATGCGACGCCCGCTGACGGGGCCGCTAAAGCCCGCGCCACTGGCAATGTCGAGGCTCACGCCGCTGTCGAACTTGTTGCCGTCGATGGTGTAGCTCTTGACGTGCGACGTGTTTGTGCCCGTGTCGAAGCGAAAATCGTTGAGGTAGACCGAGCCGTCGGGGTCAGCAATTTCGCTATTCTTGAGGGTGAAGGCGTCGCCGATGACCTCGATAGTCTTGTTCTGGCCGGCTGAGTTGGTCCCGATCTTCAGCCCGGCCAGCGTCACGTTGTCGCCTTCGATGAAGATGCCACTGGGGCCGAAGTTATTGGTGGCGTTGGTGTTGACTGTCGCCAACACGCCCGCCGCGCTGGTGATGGGTTGGTCTGAGGCGTCCACACCCTGGACCGTGATGCCGCTCTTGGCGTCGGACACGAACAGCCCAAAGGTATACGTGCCGGCAATGCTGGTCAGGGTGCGATTGGCCGCTGTCTCGCTGTACACCCCTGGGTAGACGCGGACTGTGCCGCCGGGGCTGACGGTGTCGATGGCGGCCTGGATAGTTTGCTTGGGGTTACTGGGCGTGTCGCCGCCGAAGCTGTCGTTGCCCGTCGTCGCGTTGACGTAGCATACCGTGGTGCAAGGCGTCTCCGCCTCGAAGTCGTAGATCGTGGTTGCCCCGACGCCGAAGGCGATGGTCAGCGCGTCTACGTTGCCGACGAAGTTGTTCCACGGCGCGCCACCGCCGCCATTGCCCGCGTTGATGGAGAAGAAGGTGATGGTGGCGTTAGGGTGGGCGGCCAACAGCGTGTCGAGCGGCTCGTAGGAGCCGAAGGGAACCGTGAAGTCCGTGCCTGGGATAGCCGTGGTCGCCCACCAGATCTGGCCGCTGGCCCTGGCGTTCCAGGTGGTCCAGGTGTTGAGGGGCTGGACCGCGCCGCCGCAGCCATTGAAGCCGTAGCACGGCTCGTAGACCATGGTCACGGTATCGGCGGGCGTACCCAAATTGCCGTCGAGGTCGAGGCCAATGTTGAGGACCTGGGTCAGGATGTTGCCGCTGGGATCGGTACTGTAGGTCTGGATATAGGTTTGGTAGGTGAGGGTAGTGATGTCGGCGAACTTCTGGCCGTTGAAGAGGGCGGTGGCGAGTTGGGGCTTACCGCCGGGGCTGGACTTGGTCTCGTGCTGCGCGCTGCCGGAGCCGAGCGCGCCGGCGGGGCCAGCGACGAAGGAGCCGACGGCGTTGTTGGTGGTGGTGAAGCCCCAGCCATTCAGCGACGAGGGCTTGACAACCACCGTCGTCGCGTCGGGCGCGGCGCGGCCATCAGAGACAAGAATAACCAGCGCGGCCAGCGCCAGACACAGCGCCACGCCCCGCAGCCAATGGATGCGATAGCCAGTCATAGTATACCCCCCCGAAACAGATAGACAGAGCGCGGCGCGAACAATAAAGATGCGCCGCCCGCTACCGGCAGATTACCGGCGGCGAGGGGCGCGACGAAGGACCACGCTGGTGGGCAGGCGCTGTGCGCAACGCAGAACACCGTGGGCGACGCAAGCCCACGGAACGTCTGTACTCTCCGGCCCGCGCGCGACGATAGGCGCGGTCGAAGCGTTACGGCGGCTGGACAAATCCCCCTCCAGGACACGGCCCAGCGACGACATCTCACGGCAGCCAGGAGGGGAGAGTCGAACAGGCGACCACACCACCACGGCTGTCACATTGTACAACGAAGAAGCCTGCCAGGATGTTTCGCGTTACGGCGCCAACTCAACGTTTTCGTCGTCCTTCTCCAGCCACCTCATCTCGCCGGGCGTTAGCTCGATGCCCAGCGCGGCAGCGTTGACAGCGAACTCGTCGGCGGTGTTGGCCCCCGTCAGGGCAAAGACATTGAGGGGTTGGTGTAGCACGTAGGCCAGGGCCAGTTGCGGCAGGCTGACGCCTTTGGCCTCGGCCATCGCCGTTGCCCGCTCCAGCCGTTGCAGGTTGTCTTCCGTGGCGTAGGAGGTCACGGCGAGACGATCCAGATACGTATCGAAGCTGTCCAGGTTGTCGCGGCGGACGCGCCCCGATAGGAAGCCCCCCGCCAGGCTCGACCAGGTGAGCAGCGGTAGCCCGCTAGCGGCATACCACGCCCGCGCCTCGGCTCCGCGCGGCCCGCCGATGCTGACGCAGCCGGGCCACGGTTCCTGGACCTGCTCGACCAGGCTAAGCTGTGGGCTGCTGGCAGCAAAGCCGGTTAAGCCGTGGTCAGCGGCGTACTGGTTTGCCGCCTGAAGGCGAGCATGGGTCCAGTTCGACGCCCCGAAGGCGCGTATCTTCCCGGCCCGCTGATGCTCGTTGAGTGTCTCGATGATCGGGCCAACCTGTACGCCGGGGTCGTCGCGGTGGAGCAGGTACAGGTCGATATGGTCGAACTGGAAGCGCGCCAGCGAGTCGTGCAGGTCGGCAGTGATGTCGAAGGGCGTCACGCGGCGGCGATCCTGGTTGTGGTGCGCGCCCTTGCCGACGATGACCACCTGGTCGCGCACGCCGCGCTCGCGTACCCAGCGCCCCACGGTGCGCTCGTTGTCACCCTGGCCGTAGACGTGGGCCGTGTCGAAGGTAGTACCTCCCTGAGCCAGCACGGCGTCGAGCAGCGCGAAGCTGCCTTCCACATCCTTGGACGAGACCATCACCGTGCCCTGAATCAGCCGCGCCACCGGCTTGTCAATACCAGCAATAGAACCGTAGCGCATGGCCGTCTACCTGCGCCCCTGCGCCAGCCCATGCCCCACCATGTAGGTGTAGCTGTCGCGGACCGCTTGCAGCATGTCGGTGGCGCACTGGTCCAGCTCGACGATGAGCCACTCAGCATACGGGTCCGTCGCCGCGACCACGGCCGGGATGTTCATCTTGCCGGCCCCAACCGCCACGTGCGGCTCGCCCCGCCTCGTGGGGCCGTCTGTGATGTGTACGAGGGGCGCGCGGGGGCCTAGCTCTTTGAGCACAGGGATGGGATCGACGCCGGCCGCCCGCGCCCAGTAGGTGTCGATCTCGAAGAAGATGGCCGGGTCGAGGCGCGCGCGCAGCACGTCGAAGGCCAGGTCGCCCTCCACCTGGGCGAACTCCCACCAGTGGGTGTGGAGGCCCAGCGTCAGCCCGTGGGCAGCTGCGACGGCAGCGGCCTCGTTGAACATGTCGGCGGCGATGGCGATGCCCTCCTCGTTGCTATACAGGTTGCGGTCGATACCGCCGTTGACCAGGCGCGTCGTACCCACACCCAGCACCGCGTCAAGTAGCTCGTTCTGCCGCTCGCCGATGGGCAGCGGCGAGTGGGCAGCGGCCACCTGGAGGCCGAGGTCCTGGAACAGGCGGGCGGCCGCCTGAGGTGTAGTACCGGGGAAGCCCGCCGTCTCGACACCGACGTAGCCCATATCGGCGATCTGGCGAATCACGCCCTCGAAGTCGCGTGCTAGCGCCTCGCGCACAGAGTACAGTTGCACGGCCAGGGGAGCAGTCATGGCAAGTCCTTTCCAGGAGCAGAAAATGCAAATCCACAGGCAGGATAGCACAGCTTGCCGCCCGCACCAACTTCGCAGGTCGTGCTTGACACCCGTCGCCGCGCGCCTATCATCACTGGCGGTGCAAGGTGATTCAGGCTACGATGGGAGGATATGCCGATGCGCGAGATGCACAAGAAAGACCGGGTGGACGCCGCCGTGCGTGGCGCGGCCGTGGACCGCCCGCCGGTGGCCCTGTGGCGGCATTTCTACGAGAGCGAGGAGACGGCCGTCGGCCTGGCCGAGGCGATGGTGCGCTGGCAGAACGAGTACGACTGGGACTGGCTGAAGATCAACCCACGCGCCTCGTACCACGTCGAGGGTTGGGGCGTGACACTGCGCTTCAGCGGCCAGCCTCTGGCGACGCCGGTCGTCCTCAGCTACCCTGTGCAGAGTGCGGCTGACCTGGGCCGCCTGCAACCGCTGCCCATCGACAGCGGCCCGCTGGGCGAGCAACTCGAGGCTATCAGCGTCATCCGTGACGGCCTGGGGCCATCCGTCTATGCTATCGAGACGGTCTTTAGCCCGCTGTCCATTCTGGGCGACATGATTGACGGTCACGACGCTCTGCGCGCCCTGCTCGCCAGCAGTCCGCAGGCCGTCCACGATGCGCTGGCCGTCATCACCGAGACGTTCCGCGCCTTCGGCCGCGCCTGCCTGGCGGCGGGTGCAGATGGCCTGTTCTTCGCCACCACCCACTGGGCCAGCTTCGACCGACTCACGGCCGAGCAATACGCCGAATTCGGCCGCCCCTACGACTTGCAGGTTCTGGCGGCGGTGCAGGATGCGCCCTTCAACGTGCTGCACGTCTGCAAGAATCACAACATGCTGGAGGCCCTGGTCGATTACCCCGTCCACGCGATTAACTGGGCGGTCGGCTCGCCCGGCAATGCGACACTTCCCGCCGCTCGCGCCTACACCAACAAGTGCCTGGTGGGCGGCCTGCGCAACGAGACACTGCGCGAGGGCCGGCCGGCGGATGTGGCGGCCGAGGCGGCGGCCGCCTTTAGCGTCACCCACGGCCGGGCCTGGATGCTTGGCCCCGCGTGCTCGGTTCCCGTCAACTCACCTGAGGCCAATATCCGCGCGGCAAGGGTGGCCGTGGAACGAATGGCGGCCTAACCCCACCACCATGACTTGGGGCGACCGCGTAGCCTCAGCCAGACGCCGAGCAAGACAAACGCCACGCCCCCCGCGACCGCATACAGCAGTGGCTCGCGGAGTAGGAGTGGCAAGGGGATGTCGCGCCCCGCTATCCGTACCGGCGCCGGCGGTGGCATGGCGGCTCCGTCAGCACGGAAGTTGACATCGAAGTAAGCCGTGATGCGCTCGAGGGTGCTGGGCCTGGCGCCGGCCGGCGTGACCGCTGCCAGCGCCAGGCCGCCCTCTGGCGCCACGTTTTCGCGGCGGTCGGCGGCAAACAGTGCGGTGGTCAGGCGCAGGGTGGTCGGCGGCGTCACACCCAACGCCGCCCAGCGCACCCGCATCTCCATTGTCTTGCGCTGGGGCGACAGGATGGCGATGTCGTCGCCGGCGGCCACGTCGGTCAGGTTGGGGTCGAGCACGGCGGGCGACAGGCGGCCCGTGGCGAAGGAGGTGCGAATCAGTCGCTCCCAGTTGGCGGGGCCGGCCGCCAGGCGCGACTCGGTCAGCCCCGCGAATACTGACTGGCCGCTATCCTGGCGGCGGTCGGTATCCACGGCGATCTGCACCAGCGGCGCACCCTCACCGCGCGCCGCCTTGACCTCCGCGAGCCGCACCAGGAAGTAGACATAGGTTTCGTCGGCCGTCACGCGGAACTCTTGCAGCGGCGCGCTCGTGTCTGTCGCTCGCCAGATCCATTCCCCCGCCACGGGATCGTAACCGCCGCCGGGTGGCGGCGCGCCGGGCCAGTCGGCCGGGTCGCCGTCGGCGGCGGCGCCGGGGGCTGGGGCGCCAGCCGCCACCGCCAGGCTCATCATGAGCGCGACCACCAGCACAGCTATACGTCGAACCATACCCTCTCTCAGCGAGTCGGCCGTCACGCCGCAATTCTACTCAACACCGTCCCGGAGCCGAAAGCGGCATTAGCGGGCCTGGATCGGTCGTCGCTCGCCAGGCGGCGAAGAAATGTGCCATCGGCAATACTTTGACAACAGGCCGCTGTTTATGGTATATTACACATAGTTGATTCGTGAACTTTGAGGTCTCTGTGATTCACCTCGTGACTTTGGTCTACGGCCTGGTCGTCCGTCCCCGCTCGCGTACGCCGCGCGGGGCACGCGCGTTTGGGTCTGGCTGACGTTACGAGGTCTTTTCTACGACCGCGATTGTTGACGGCTCCCAGACCCACGTCTGGGAGCGTTTTGTTGGGAGGGCAACATGCTGCGCGTGGGTATCTACGGCGCATCGGGCTACACAGGGCTGGAATTGGTGCGTATCCTCAAGCGCCACCCGGCCATGACCATCGGTTTCTTGACCAGCGAGAACTCGGCCGGGCAGACCCTGGCCGACATCTTCCCGGTCGCCTGGGACGACCCGCTCGTCTCAGCCGAGGAAGCGCCCCTCGACGAGGTTGACGCGGTGTTCATGGCTCTACCCCACGGCGCGTCCATCCCCGCCGTGCAGCGCGCCTACGAGGCGGGCGTCAAGGTCGTGGACCTGTCGGCCGACTTCCGCCTGCGCGACCCCCAGGCCTACGCCAGGTGGTACAAGACCGAGCACACCGCCACCGACCTGCTCAGGGAGGCCGTCTACGGGCTGCCGGAGCTACATCGTAACGCGATTCGCCAGACACGGCTGGTCGCCAATCCAGGTTGCTACCCGCAGACGGTCATCCTGGGCCTGTACCCGCTCGTCAGGCACGACCTGCTCAGCGAGGATTACGCCATCGCCGATGCCAAGTCGGGCGTGTCGGGCGCGGGCCGCAAGGCTACCCTGACCACCCACTTCGTCGAAGCCCACGACAATCTGTCGCCCTACAACATCGGCCACGTCCACCGCCACGTGCCGGAGATGGAGCAGGCGCTGAGCGAGGTGGCCTGCAAGCCTTTCACCGTCACCTTCACGCCGCACCTGTTGCCCGTCAACACCGGCATTCTGACGACCCTGTACGTGCGCCTCAAGCAGCCGCTCACCAGCGAGCAGTTGAACATGGTCTACCGCGACACCTTCGCCGATGAGCCGTTCATGCGCGTCCTGCCGGTGGGTAAGCTGGCGACGCTGCGCCACGCCGTCGGGACGAACATGGTATTCTTCTCAACCACGGCCATCGACGAGCGGGGCAATGCCATCATTGTCGTCACCGAGGACAACCTGATTCGCGGCGCATCGGGTGTCGCCGTCCAGAACATGAATCTCATGGCCGGTCTCGACGAGACCCTGGGGCTACTGTGACTCGTCTGACCCGTCGGCCGCGCCGTGGACCGGGCTTTGTCGGTAAGCCGCCCCGCGCGGCCGACGGCCTGGCCGCGCCCTCGGAGTACGACGCCTTCGCGTCGGTCTACGACTTCGAGTATGACGAGCTGATCGACGACATCCCCTTCTACTGCAACCTGGCTGCCGATGGGGGCGGGCCGGCGCTGGAACTGGGCGCTGGAACTGGGCGCGTCCTGATTCCCGTTGCCCAGGCCGGCGTCGAGGTCGTCGGGCTGGACCAGTCACCCGCCATGCTGGCCGTCGCCCGTGAGAAGGTGGCAGGCCTGCCGCCCGATGTTCAGGCGCGCATCACGCTCGTCGAGGGTGACATGCGCAGCTTTGACCTGGGCGCCGACCGCTTTGCCCTTGTCTATATTCCCTTCCGCGCCTTCCTGCACATGCTGACCGTCGAGGACCAGCTGGCTGCACTGGCCGCCATTCGCCGCAGCCTGCGCCCCGGTGGCCGCCTCGCGCTGGCTTTCTTCGACCCGCTGCTGGATGTCATCGCCGCACGCAAGACGGC
The DNA here is from genome assembly GCA_964546245.1 of uncultured Anaerolineales bacterium. Taxonomy (GTDB): domain Bacteria; phylum Chloroflexota; class Anaerolineae; order Epilineales; family JAHCIE01; genus JAHCIE01. Next base: position 310 of record CAZJJF010000165.1, on the reverse strand, counting down.
CCGCGCCACGACGCCCTTCATCGAGCGCACGACCCCCCTGCTCGACGGCGCGCGTGTTGTGCAGTGGGCTGCGCCGCGCTACGACCCCGTGCGCCAGATTCTGGAGGCCGAGTTCATCTACGACCGCCTCGATGGGGATGGTCGCCTGGTCGAGCGCGTGCAGCGTCATCTGACGCTGCGCTGGGTCTACCGCTACGAGGCCGAGCATCTCTTTGCCCGCGCGGGTTTCGAGATCGAGGCGCTCTACGGCGGCTTCGACGGCCGTCCCTTCGAGAGCGAGGGCGACGAGCAGGTGTGGGTGCTGCGACGC
>CAZJJF010000164.1:0-8301 GCA_964546245.1 uncultured Anaerolineales bacterium | reverse complement strand
CGCACCGCCCACGGCCGCGCCAACAGCGCCGCCGCCCCCTCAGCCCGCCGCCGCGCCAACAGCCCCGCCGTCCCCTCAGCCCACCGCCGCGCCAAAGGCGGCCGCGCCCGCCGTCGCGCCTGTCAGAATCATCGACTATTACTACGACCCACAGCAGATCACCGTACCGGCCGGCGCTCGCGTCGTGTGGACCAATCTCGACGCCGACGTGCACAGCGTCACATCCGAGAGTCCTGGCATGTTCGACTCGGATGAGCTGGCGCCGAATGGCGCGTTCGCCTTCACCTTCAATCAGCCAGGCGAGTACGACTATTACTGCGTGCCCCACGATTACATGAAGGGCAAAGTCATCGTCCGCTGACCACGGCTTTTCACCGGCTGGGGTCATGGCTACCCGGCCGGCGGAGCGCGATACGCCATCGAAACCACCCTATGCAAGGAGGACACGGATGCGAACAATGCGCTGGTACGCATGGCCCGCCGCGGCTCTGCTACTGCTGCTGGCGATGCTCCCCATGGTCGCCGGGGCCGAGCCGCCGCAGGACGCCGCCAACGGGCAAAAGGTCTGGGACGCCAAGCTGTGCAAGAACTGCCACGGCCCGCAGGGCGAAGGCAAGTACGGTCTGCCGCTGGCGGGGACCCAGAAGTCAGCCGCCGATTTCATCACTCAGGTGCGCACGCCACGCCAGAATATGCCCGCCTTCGACGCCAGCCGGATTTCCGACCAGGAGATCACCGACATCCACGACTACATGGCGACCCTGGCGGCCCCCGCAGCGTTCACGCCGGTGCGTTACACTCCGGCCGCCGACGATTCCCAGGGCAAGATTCTGTTCAACCAGAAGCGCTGCGTCGCCTGCCACGGTGATTTCACTCAAACTGCGGCGGGTATCGTCAAGTCGGGGCGCACGACCCTCACCCAGGCCGACGTCGAGAAGCAAGTTCGCACCCCGCGCCAGTTCATGCCGCACTTCAGCGAAACTCAAGTGACCTCGGCTGATGTGGCCGCCATCGCCGCCTACCTGGGCCCCATCGTGGCGCAGGCGGCCGGCGCGGCCGCGCAGCCCGCGCCGGCCGCCCTGCCGACGACCGGCGGCAGCCTGCCCATGCTGCTCGTGGCCTTCGCCACGCTGGCGGGCTTCGTGTCCGTCGCCGCCGGCCTGCTGCTGCGCCGCGCGCGGCGCTAGCCTGTCACTGCGGGACGACAGCCACTGTCCCCGCGATTGACGCGGCCAGGCCCTCACTGAGGCAGCGAGGGCCTGGCCGTGCCCTATGGGGCGAAGGCGTCAGTGGGGAATACGAACGACGGTCATGCTGATACCGAATGCGGATGATGGACTGCGAATATGCCCAGTTGCATCGACTGTCATGGCAAGTGATCCACGCCCGCCGTCGGCACGCGACAGCCCGATAAACGCCCGACTGTCATGCCGGCGGCAGGAGGCATCTCCGCCCTTGTCGCCAGCGGAGACCCCCCCTCCCGTCGGGGTGACAATCGACACTATTGCCTGGCGGCATCGAAGTTCATAAGCAGCGGGACGCAGCATCTCCGCCCTTGTCGCTTGCCCAGAGACCTCTCCCCGTTCGCTGCGCTCAGGGCTTCGGCGCGCTCAGACTGACAATTAGCAGCCTATCTGTGCATGTTTGGTATGAGGCTAGGTTGAAGCGCGAGCCTTCAACCGGACTTCGGCCGGGATGTGCTGCCCCTGCAACAGACTGTCCCACGTCTCAGCCTCGCGTGTGACCCACCACTGGCCGCCGCGCACAACAACCTCGGCCGGGCGAGGGCGGCTGTTATAGTTGGACGCCAGGGCGTAGCCATATGCGCCGCTATCCATGACCGCCACTAAGTCGCCGCCCGCCAGGGATGGCAGGGCGCGGTCGCGGCCAACCACGTCCGACGACTCGCAGTTGGGGCCGACCACATCGGCCGTCAGCGCGGTTGGCGCGGCGCGCAGCGGCAGGATGGCGTGGTAGGCCTCGTAGAGAGATGGGCGAATCAGGGCGTTCATGCCCGCATCCAGCACGACGCGCGTCGCGTCTGCGCCGCGCTTGAGATGCAGCACCCGGCTCAGCAGCACGCCGGCCGGCGCGACAAGAGAGCGGCCGGGTTCCAGCAGCAGGCGCAGGCCGAGATCTCGGACGCGGGGCAGGAGCGCAGCGGCCAGGTCGGCCGGCGACAGGGGGCCGCGATAGGCGTCGGGATTGCCGCCCTGCCAGCGTTGATAGTCGATGCCCAGGCCGCCACCAACGTCAAGCAGGCGCAGGGGGTAGCCGTGGCGGAGCAGCCGCCGCGCCAGGTCGGCCAGCAGGTCTACTGTCTCTACGAAGGGGCCAAGCTGGGTGATCTGGGAACCGATGTGACAGTGGATGCCGACGGCCTCCAGGGGCGGCAAGCGGGCGAGCTGGGCGTAGGCGGCCTCAGCCTCGCCGATGGCGACACCGAACTGGCTAGACGTGACCCCCGTGGCAATGTGGCGGTGGGTGTGGGGATCGACACCGGGATTGACCCGGATGGATACCGGCGCGCGCCGCCCCAGGCGGTCGGCAACGGCGGCGATGCGCTCCAACTCCTCGACGGCGTCAGCGTTGATGGATAGCACGTCGCCCTGGATGGCGAGGGCGATCTCGGCGTCCGACTTGCCATTGCCGTTGAAGACGGTCAGCTGCCCCGGCACACCCGCCACCTGGGCGACGCGCAGTTCTCCCCCCGACACCACATCGGCCCCAGTCCCCAGCGAATACAGCCAGGCGCACAGGGCCAGGCTGCTGTTAGCCTTGTAGGCGTAGCACACCAGGGCATCGGGGAAGGCGTCAGCGTAGGGCCGGTAGCGGCGCTCGACCTCGTCCAGGCTGTAGACGTACAGCGGCTCGCCGACCTCCGCCGCCAGGCGGGCCAGCGGCACATCCTCGCAGTACAGGTCGCCCCCGCGATAGGTGAACGCGCTCATGGGGTCTCTCTCGCCGGCCGCGCCGATTCCCAGCGCGCACTGGCGATGGGCACGTCACCCACCACGCGCTCGTTCATGCGCACCAGGCGCGGCTCCGAGCTGAACTCTAGCTCGGTCAGCGAGCAGTTGTCCACCAGATACTCGCGCCAGCGTAGCGGGTCATTGGTCAACCAGCGCGCCAGGGCGGCGGCGATGACACCGCCGTGGGTCACGACCAGGACGCGCTCGTTCTCGCCGCTGGCGTCGACAATGCCATGCAACTCGCCGAAAATGCGGTCAGCGAACTCGGCGGGCATCTCGCCGCCCGGCGGCCCCCAGTCTAGCGCGCCACGCTCTGCCCACGCCGCCGCCATGTCAGGGTATGTCTGGGCAATGGTCGTCACCGGCAGGTTCTCGAACATGCCAAAGTTGCGCTCGCGCAGGGCGGGACGTTCCTCAACAGGCACACCGCCCAGGGCCTCGGCGATGGTATCCGCCGTCCAGCGCGCGCGTTGCAGGGGGCTGGTATAGATGCGGTCGATGTCGCTGCTGTGGGCCAGGTAGGTGGCGACGGCCCGCGCCTGGGCCTCGCCCACGGTGTCCAGGGGGCTATCGGTCCAACCCGCCAGCCGCATCTCCGTATTGGCCTGCGTCTGCCCATGACGTACAAATAGCAATTGCATGATTTCTTTCCCTAGCGCGGCTTCATCCGCGTGTCAGCGAGTTGGCCTAACCCACGCACATGGGTGACGGGGATGGCGAAAATGATGCCCGAGTCAGGTGTATCCAGCGGCCCCGTCACCGACTCCGTGGCGTCGAACAGCCTCTCGATGTCGAAGCCCTCGGGCACCACGGCAAAGATCGTGTTATGCGTCTCCAGTGAGCTCTCAAGCATATTGCGCAGGCTTGGCATGAGGGGCAACTCAGCATCCCGCAGCACTCTGCCCAGGCCGGATGAGGGCAAGATGGTCGTACCCGTGACGCCATAGCGCTGCCACATGTTGAGGATGTCCGAGACGGCGTCCTCCTGATCGACGACCATCATAATGAGATGAGGCATGGAAAAGTCACCTTCCTGAGTTGCATCGGGCTAGCCGCCGCCGGTAGGGGCGGTAGGTGTTGGGGTGACTTGACCGCGTTGCAAGGCCCAGCGCAACGCCGGCGGTGTCACAAGGGTCGTCACCAGCACCATGACAACCGTGACGGTGAATAGCTCCTCGCTGATGGCGCCAGCGGCGATGCCGATGCTGGCGACGATCAGCCCCACTTCGCCCCGCGACACCATACCGATGCCTACCTGGAGCGCCTCGACATTGGAGAAGCCGACCAGCTTCACCCCCAGGCCGGAGCCGAGGATCTTGGCAATGATGGCTACCAGCACGATAACCGTGGTAAACCATAGCAGGCTGGCCGTCAGCAGGCGCAGGTTAGCTTCGAGACCGATGCTGACAAAGAAGATGGGGACCATGAAGGCGTAGGCCAGGGCGTGCATGCCGCGCTCAAGGCTGTGGCGCAGGTAGGTACGGCCAAACAGCACCCCGGCGATGAACGCGCCCGTAATCATGGCGACGCCGCCGACGGCCTCGGCCGCCCAGGCGTAGAGCAACATGACGATGAGGGCGACGCTGACGACCGGCTCGCTGATGGGCAGGCGCTCGATGTATCGCGCCAGGCGTGGCAAGGCCCACACGCCCAGGAGAATCGCGCCCACCAGATACAGGACCATCTTGACCACGACTAGCGCCACGTCCATCGGCCCGCCGCCGCCTGAGCCGACGGCCAGCGCGATGGACAACAGGAGAATCACCAGCACATCGTCGACGACGGCCGCGCCCAGCAGTGTCAGGCCGACGCGGGTGCGCAGGGCATCGAGTTCCATGAGGGTCTGGGCCGAGATGCTCACCGAGGTTGCCGTCAGAATCAAGCCCACAAATACCGCTGTGGACCACTCGTAGCCGAACCAGCGCGTCGCCAGCAGACCCAGCACAAAGGGCACGATCACGCCCAGCACACCGCCCAGCGTGGACGCCCGCCCTGACTTGCGCATCTCGGCGACGTCCACCTCGAGGCCCGCGATGAACATCAGGACGATGACGCCCAACTCGGCCAGGTGGGCGATGTTCTCCTCTAGCGTCGGGTCGGTGAATATGGGCCAGTGCAGGAAGTTGAGAACCGATGGCCCCAGGACGACACCGGCCAGCAACTTACCCAGCACCGAGGGCTGCCCCAGGCGCACGCTGATGTAGCCGCCCAGCTTCGCCGCGAGCAGAATCACGGCCAGAGCCAGGACGAATTGAACAATGGGCGTCACGGCGCGGCTCAGTTCTCGTCGAGGGCGTCGGTCTTCTCAATGACCGCGAAGTGGGATAGTCCGAAGCTGGTCAGGGGGGTTCGCTCAAGCGAGTAGGTCAGGCTGCGTATCGCTCGCCCCAGCTGAGGGGAGCGGGCAGCAATATTATCATAGCCGGGGTAGATCTGGGTCAGCATCACGACCCGTGCCGGCAGGCCGTCGAGCAGGCGGCGCACATCGGCCTCCGTGTAGGCGCGCACATGGGGCGCGAGGCGGTCGCGGGCGACATCGGGCAGATAGTTGACCAGCGGGATGTTGCCGAAGTGGTACTGCCCGCGCCAGTAGACGCCATGGGTCTCGAAGGGGAACAGGCGGTTGGGGACAAAGACTACTAACCGCCCATAAGGGCGCAGGACGCGGATGATCTCGGCGACGGCCTGGCGGTCGTCGGCCACGTGTTCCAACACCTCGTGGGACAGAACGGTATCGAAGGTGTTGTCAGGGTAGGGCAATCCCTCGGCGGCGGCGACGGCCAGTCCTGGCAGGGTCGCCGCGCCCTCTACGACGCGCTCGAACTCAATGTCCATACCGTAGACGTAGGGCGTGAAGTCGCGCAACTTGCGCACGTACATCCCCAGACCGCAGCCGTCTACCAGGACGCGCGCCCCGATGAGGTTGGCCCACTCAGCAATCATGCCGAGGCGGCGGTCCTGACCGGCGCGCCAGACGAAACTTGGGTTGCCGCGCAGCGCGGCCTTGTCAGCGATTTCCAGCATGCCTTTGTTATACCCGCTACCGGGCGGCGGCGCAAGTACAGAGGTAATGTAACCCACGGGCGCGGCATCATATCTAAGACTGTGAGCGCGAGAAGGTCATTGGCCAGGGAGAAAGTGTCGCATGGAAAACACCATCATCATCGGTTCGGGTATGGCGGGACTGACGGCGGGCATCTATGCCGGGCGCGCCAGCCTGGCGCCGCTTCTGCTCACGGGCAACGAATTGGGCGGGCAGATCGCTACCACGACCGAGGTCGAGAACTACCCCGGCTTCCCTGACGGAACCACCGGCCCTGAACTGTACGAGACATTGCAGCGCCAGGCCGAGAAGTTCGGCACGCGGGTTCAACTGGACGAGGTCATCGAGGTCGAATTCGGCGACCCCATCCACCGCGTCAAGACGCACGGCGGCGAGTACGAGACCAAGTCCCTCATCATCGCCACAGGCGCGTCACCCAAGAAGCTGGGCGTGCCGGGCGAGCAGCAGTACATCGGCCGTGGCGTGTCCTACTGCGCTACGTGCGACGGCTTCTTCTTCCACAACAAGGACGTTATGGTCGTGGGCGGCGGCGACAGCGCCATTCAGGAAGGCCTGTTCCTTACCAAGTTCGCCAACAAGGTGGATATTGTTCACCGCCGTGACAAGCTGCGGGCCGGTCCTGCCTTGCAAGAGCGCGCCAGCCAGAACGAGAAGCTGGGCTACATCTGGGATAGCATCGTCACGAGCATCGAGGGCGGCGCGGCAGTGGACTACGTGGTCTTGCAGAATGTCAAGACCGGCGAGACCGTCGAACGACCGGTGGCAGGCATCTTCGTCTATGTCGGCCACTACCCTAATACCGGCCTGTTCCAGGGCAAGCTCGTCATGGACGACCAGGGCTACCTGAGAATCGACGAGAACATGATGACCAGTGTGCCGGGCGTCTTTGCCGCCGGTGAGGTCCACGACCACATCTTCCGCCAGGCCATTACCTCGGCGGGCTACGGCGCGGCGGCCGCCATCGCAGCCGAGCGCTACCTGGCGAACCTGGAGCACCGCATGGCCCGCGTCGAGCAGTGGTAGGCGTGGCGATGGCGACGTAGAGATGAGGAGTCGAGGTCGGCGCTGGCCTCTGTCATAGCTCTGCTATCAGCTCCCACTCGCCCATCAGCTGTTCGAGGTCATGCTGAGCAGCCTGGTAGGCCTCGCCGAGGGTGCGGACGGCCTCGTAGTCGCCGCCCTCGGCGGCCTGTTGCACGTCGTTGCCCAGCGCCTCGATGCGCGCTTCCAGGTCATAGATGTCGCTCTCCAGGCGGGCCGCCGCCTCGGCGCGTTTGCGGGCGTCGCGCGCCGCGCCATTGGCCTCCCGCGCCTCGGCCGAAGCTCGCGATGCCACCCTCGCCTGGCGGGCCTCGGCGGCCTGCCGCTCGCGCTCGGCCAGCATCTCCGCATAGGTACCGGGGAAGACGTGCAGTCGCCCGTCACGTAACTCCCAGACCTGGGTCGCCAGGCGGTCGATGAGGTAGCGGTCGTGGGACACGAGCAAGGCCGTGCCCTCGAAGTTCTCCACCACTTCTTGTAGCACCTCCTGGGCCGGGATGTCCAGATGGTTTGTCGGCTCGTCCAGCAGCAAGAAGTTGGGATGCTCAAGGGCCAGCAAGGCGAGGGCCAGGCGGCTGCGCTCGCCGCCGCTCAACGCACCCGTCGGCTTGTAGATATCCTCACCGCGAAACATGTACTGGGCCAGGTAACTCCGCGCCTCGCCGAGAGACATGCTGGTGCGATTGAGTAGCTCATCCAGTACGCTCGTCGCGCTCGCCAGGTCGTCGTGGGATTGGGTGAACACACCCAGCCGCAGATTCGCGCCCACCTGGACCATGCCGGCCAGAGGCGGAATCTGCCCCAGGACGGTGCGCAGGAAAGTCGTCTTGCCCGCGCCGTTGGGGCCGATGAGGGCCGCCGTCTCGCCCCGCCGCAGGACGATGTCGCCCGTGCTGAACAGGGGCGCGCGCGGGTAGCCCACCAGCAGGTCTTTGGTGCGCAGGACGATGTCGCCGCCACGCTGGATCGACTTCAGCCGGAAGTTAAGATGCGGCGGGCGCGACGCCGGACGCAAGGCGCGCAGACGGTCGGCCGCCTCGTCGACGCCCATCGGCCGCACCTCGCCCAGGCCCATCTCCAGCCAGCCCTTGCCCTGCATGGCGACCAGCCCCACCTGCTCGATGGCGACCAGCTGGCGGCTGAGGCGGCGCAGGCGGCCCATCGCCTGGTCGGTGTTCTGGCCCGCGATGTTGCGGCGGATGAACTCCAGTTCCTTCTCCATCC
>CAZJJF010000163.1:0-8304 GCA_964546245.1 uncultured Anaerolineales bacterium | reverse complement strand
GTCGTGCTCCTCGATGTGGCCTACACCAACGACACCGCTGTCATCCGCCGTAACCCCAGAGTCACCGCGATCAACAGCGCGATCGAGGTCGACCTCACCGGCCAGGTGTGCGCCGACTCCATCGGCGCGCGGATGTATTCCGGCGTCGGCGGCCAGATGGACTTCATGCACGGCGCGGCCCTGTCCGAGGGGGGCAAGCCCATCATCGCCCTGCCCTCGACCACGGGGCGGGGCGAGTCGCGCCTGGTCAACTACCTCAAGCAAGGCGCGGGCGTCGTCACCACCCGCTCCCACATCCACTACGTCGTCACCGAGTACGGCTGCGCCTACCTGTACGGTAAGAACCTGCGCCAGCGCGCCCGTGCCCTCATCAACATCGCCCACCCTGACCACCGCGAGGCGTTGGAGCGCGAGGCCCAGGAGCGCTTCAAGACCCTCGACTTCTAGCCCCTGGACCACGGACGAGGGGCCACCCACCCCCAGCGCGACTGTTGGGGGGTGGGCCGGGGTCTGGGCGCGCGGGGGGCCCTTTGCTGGCCAGGCGCGGTTCACTACCCTCGACTTCCAGCCCCTGTCCCCCGTACGCCGTACCACCGCCCCCCATCGCTACTGTTGGTGGGTGGTCCGTCGTCTCCGCGCGCGGTGCGCCATTGCATGCCCTGGCCCCTTGATAAACTAATACGATTAGTCTACAATCTATGTATATTAGTCTCAGGAGGGCCTTGAGTATGATGTCCACCGACATGCAAGATGCAACCCGTTGGTTGATTCGCCCTGCCGGCCGCATCGCCTACGATGACAGCGGCGGCGCGGGGCCGCTCGTCGTCGCCATCCCCGGCCTGGGCGACCTGCGCCAGGAGTATCGCTTCCTCGCCCCCCGCCTCGTCGCGGCAGGCTACCGCGTCGTGACGATGGATGTGCGCGGCCACGGCGAGTCCAGTGTCGACTGGCCCGACTACTTCACCCAAAGCGTGGGCGCGGATGCCCTGGCCCTGGTGGAGAGCCTCAAGGCCGGGCCGGCGCTACTCATCGGCACGTCGATGGCCGGTGGCGCCATTGCCTGGGCCGCCGCCGAGCGTCCCGACCTGGTAGCGGGGCTGGTCCTCATCAATCCCTTCGTCCGTCCAATCCCTGCCTCGGCGCTTCAGACGCTCATGGTAAAGACCCTCATGCGCCGCCCCTGGGGGCCGACAGCGTGGGGCTACTACTACCAGTCCCTCTACCCGACCCAGCGTCCCGCCGACTTCGACGAGTACAAGGTCACCCTGGTCGCCAATCTCAAGCAGCCGGGCCGCTTCGAGGCGGCCGAGGCGATGATGGACGACGACAAGGCGGCCGTCGAACCACGCCTGGGTGAGGTGCGCGCCCCGTCTCTGGTGCTCATGGGCGGCAAGGACCCTGACTTTCCCGATCCCGCCGCCGAGGGCAGCCTCGTCGCCGAGCGGCTTCACGGCGCGACCCATGTCATCGACGGCGCCGGCCACTACCCCCACGTCGAGTTTCCTGAACCGACGGCGGCACGCATCCTGGCCTTCCTGGCTGAGACGCGCGAGGCGGTGACCCCTGGGCGCTAAGGTGGGGCTGGACAAGGCGGCGGTGGTGCGCGCGGCCGCCGCCCTGGCCGATAGCGAGGGCTTGGAGGCGGTAACGCTGGCGCGGCTGGCGGCGGAACTGGGAATCCGCTCCCCGTCCCTGTACAACCACGTTGCGGGGCCGGGCGGCATCCGTCACGAGCTGGCGCTGTACGGGGTGCGTGAGCTGCGGCGGCGGCTGGAGCGGGCGGCGGTGGGTAGGGCTGGCGACGATGCGCTGCGGGTGGTCGCCCACGCCTATCGCGCCTTCGCCCAGGAACGCCCCGGCCTGTACGCGGCGACGCTACGCGCCCCCGACGCGGACGACGCCGACCTGGTCGCCGCCAGCGCGGACTTACTGGCCGTCATTACCGCCATCTTTGCGGGCTACGGACTGACGGGCGATGCCGCGCTGCACGCCACCCGCGCCCTGCGCAGCATCACCCACGGCTTCGTTGCCCTGGAAGCGGCGGGCGGCTTCGGCCTGCCCCTCGACCTGGACGCGAGCTATGGGTGGCTGGTAGACACCTTCATTGCCGGGCTGCGCGCGGCGCATCCGCAAGGGCTACCCTGAAGGTAGCGAGCCTGATCCTGCCCTGCCTCTATCGTATGCGCCCCTTGAGGCTCCACGCCAGCCCGAACAGGGCGATGCCACTGACGCCGACCATCAGCAGCGCGGCCTGGAGCGAGAACAGGTCAGCGATCCAGCCGATAACGGGCGACCAGATCACGAAACTGCTATAGCAGGCGGCCATCATCGCGCCGGCGACGGCCCCGCTGTGATTGGGCATCGCCTGGTCGGCCGCGCTCAGCACCGTGGGCACGACGCCCGCCACCGCCACCCCCAGCACGGCGAAGGCGAAGACAGCCAGAGGCACGCCGCCAGGGATGAACAGCAGCCCATTGGCGACCACCAGCAGCACCGCCGACGTGAGCAGCGAGACGCGCGCCCCATACCGCTGCACCAGCGAGGCGTTGCCAATGCGGCCGATGAACATGGCGGCGTTGAACAGGGCGAAGGCCAGGCCGCCCACGACCAGCGCTGCCCCCAGGTCGCGCAGGTAGATGACCGAGTATAGGTTCGCTACCGTCTCGGCCAGCGGCCCAATGACGGCGATGAGGGCCAGGGTCATCATCACCCGACCGCTAAACAGGATCTTGATGGTGTCAGCCGGGTGAGACTTCTCGCGGCCGTCCAGGGTGGGCGGGAAGCGTGTTGGTAGCGTGGCGAGGAAGATGAAGGCGGCGAACACAGCCAGCAACATCAGCACCTGCTGATACGTCCAGCCCCAACTGCGCAGCAGGCCCGCGCCCAGCGCGCCAAGCACCGCCCCGCCGCTGTAGCCCGCGTGCATATAGTTCATGCCGTGGCGGCCCGTCGCCCGCTCCCAGTCCAGCGTCCCGCCGTTGACCGAGATTTCCATCAGGCCATTGGCCGCGCCGGCGATAACCAGACCGGCCACCAGGCCCGCCAGCCCGCCCGCTGCGGCCAGCGCCAGCACCGCCCCCGCTTCGAGGGCGAGGGATATGAGGCCCAGGCGCTTCTTGCCGCCCCAAGCCGACAGGGACGCGCCGAAGAGCAGGATGACCACCGACACCAGGGGTGACACGAGTTGCGCCGTGCCAAAGACGCCCAGGCTGATACCCAGGGCGGGCACGATGTCCGACCACAAGACCCCCAGCGAGCCGACAATCAGACCCAGTAGCAGAAAGAAGCTGATGAACAGCGCAAAGACCAGGCCGGGATGCCAGTCTGCCCGCGCGGTACGAGAAACGCTCATTTCATTCCCTTTGACAATCATCGAATTTGGCCGATACTAGCGTCACTGTATTATAGCACGCCTATCGCTTCTCGTGGCTCCCTATGTGCCAGGCCACTTTCAGGTTCTACGCCGAATTGAACGACTTCCTCTCGTTTCAGCACGACCGGGACATTGTCTACCCCGTCGCGCGCCGCGCCTCGGTCAAGGACGCCATCGAGGCCCTGGGCGTGCCCCACACCGAGGTTGATCTCATCCTGGTCAACGGCCTATCCGTCGATTTCGGCTATCCCTTGCAAGACGGTGACCGCGTCAGCGTCTACCCCACCTTCGAGAATATCGACATTACGCCCCTGGTGCGCCTGCGCCCCCAACCCCTGCGCGAGCCGCGCTTCGTCCTCGACGTGCATCTGGGCAAGCTGGCGACGTACCTGCGCCTGCTCGGCTTCGACTGCCTCTACACCAACAACGCCCACGATGGCGACCTGGCGCGCACCTCCAACCAGGACAACCGCACCCTGCTCACCCGCGACCGAGGCCTGCTCAAGCACAGCGTGGTGAGCCACGGCTACTTCGTGCGCAACATCGAGCCTGTCGCCCAGACCATCGAGGTGGTGCGCCGCTTCGACCTGTTCGACGCTGTGCAACCCTTCCGCCGCTGCCTGCGCTGCAACGGCCTGGTCACAGCGGTTCCGAAGGCCACGGTGCTGGATCAGCTGCTACCCAAGACGCGCCTGTACTTCGACGAGTTCCACCGCTGCGAGACGTGCGGCCGCGTCTACTGGCGCGGCTCTCACTATGAGCGCATGCAGCGCATCGTCGACACGGTACAGGCGGCACGGCCGGCCGGTGGGTGAACACATCGTTCCGCCCGGTGAAGCCTTCGCCTACGCTATTAGTCGCCGCTTGTCGTATACTGCCATACTGAGAAAGAATCTCTCAGGGAGGCAGCGGCATGAAACGGATTCTGGTCATCGACCTCAACCACGGCGACGAGACCTCGACCGTCAAAGTATTGGGACACGAAATGGAAATCAGGCGCATCGGTTCGGGGGGCGACCCCGATCGTATCCGCGCCCTTATCGCCGAGAACGACGGCCAGGTGGATGTCATCGCGCTGGACGGCATGCCCGCCATGCTGCAACTCGGCCCGGTTCGGCGTCCCCACGAGATTGGCGCGATGCTCCCTCAGGTGGCTCAGGAAACGCCGGTCATCGACGGCTCCGGTATCCGCGACGGCATCTCGCGCTGGGGTATCATCCTGGCCGACCGCGCCCAGCCGGGTATCTTCGCCCAGAAACGTATCCTCATGACGCCCGGCCTCAATCACATGGGCATGGCCCAGGCGCTCACCCGCCGCAGCGCGGAGATGCGGTACGCCGATCCCATTGTGTACTTCGCCTTGCCCGATGCGCCCGGTGTGGGCAGCAAGACCACCCTGGAACAGGCCGCTGGCCCCACCCTGGAGCAGCTCAAAGACGCGCCTTTCCGCCGCCTCAACCCGCAGCCCGGCCACCCTGGCGCCCCCCGTACAGAGCGCCCCTTCGAGTGGGCCGACGTGCTGGCGGGTGACATGAACACCATCCGCCGCTATGCCCCGTCGGCGCTGCGCCGCAAGACCATCGTCGTCGAGTCGGCCCAGGAGGAGGACCTGGAAGATATGCGGCGGCGCGGCGCGTCCATCGTCCTGACGCTGATGCCATCCCTCGAAGAGAAAGGCAGCCTGGGACGCTGGTCGCCCGCTGTCATCGAGGCTGTGCTCGTGGCAGCGCGCTCCGACCCCAACCTGCCCCTCAACGAGGACACCTACCTCGACCTCATGGCCGAACTAGAGTGGACGCCCCACATCCGCTACTTGCAGCCGGACGAGGCGGGCATCAACAAGTTCGCTTTCGTCATTCACCCCCTGGACGTGAGCTTCATCCACAACCACTCGGCCTTCGCCTGGACACGCTACCTGCCCGATGAGGTGGTTGAGGCCACCGCGGCCTACATGCCACCCATGTATGTCGGCAAGATCACCGGCGGCCAGTCACCGACCACGGGCCAGCGCATCGAGGGCTACCTGATTACTCTGGGCGCGACACCGCGCCAGATGTTGAACCACGGCGAGAAATTCACCTACGAGCGGCTGAATCAGGCGGCCAAGATGTCGGAGCGCATGGGCGCGCGCATCATGGGCCTGGGGGCCTTTACGTCCGTCGTCGGCGACGCGGGTATCACCGTCGCCCATGAGGCCGACATCGCCATCACCAGCGGCAACAGCCTGACCGTAGCGGCGACGCTGGAGGCGGCCAAGCAGGCCGTCATCAAGATGGGCGCGACCGACCTGACCCAGGGCAAGGCCATGATCATCGGCGCGACCGGCTCCATCGGCTCGGTGTGCGCCCGCCTCATCGCCCAGGCCATTGGCAACGTGGTGCTCGTATCCATCGAGCCAGAGCGCCTCATCGACCTGAAGCGCACCATCGAGACTGAGACGCCCGGCGCCCAGGTCACCATCTCCACCACGGCCGGTGACCTGTCCACCGACTGTGACCTCATCGTGACCGCTACATCGGCCTTTGGCCAGCGCATCATCGACATTACCAGGTGCAAGCCCGGCGCGGTTATCTGCGACGTGGCCCGACCGCCCGACATCAACCCCGCCGAGGCGGCTCTGCGCCCCGACGTGCTGGTCATCGAGAGCGGCGAGGTACGCATCCCCGGCGACATTGACATCAGCTACCCCATTGGCCTGCCACCCAAGACCGTCTACGCCTGCCTGGCCGAGACGTCGCTGCTGGCGATGGAGGGTCGCTTCGAGGACTACACCCTGGGCCGCAACATTACGATGGACCGCGTCAAGGAGATCTACCACCTGTTCAAGAAGCACGACTACCAGCTGGCGGGGCTGCGCTCCTTCGGCAAGTACATCACCGATGAAGATGTGGCCGCCAAGCGCGCCCTGGCCGAGGAGTTGCGCCAGAACCCTGAGTTGTTCGCCCGCGTCAAGGCCGAGACAAGCGCCAGGCTGGCCGACATCCCGATCACGTCCAAGGGCGTCAAGGCCAGTAACGGCTCCACCGTCAAGAAGCTGGCCGTCCCTGTCGCCGCCGCCACCGCCGCCACTGCCACCGCCGTCGCCGTCGCGCGCCGCCGCCGCGAGAAGAAACCCACGTTGTAGCGGGCCAGTCGTGGGCAGGATTTCAGGATGAACAGGATCGACGCTACAATTCCGTTCCTGTTCATCCTGTGAATCTTGTCCAGCGTCTGCTTAGCCTTCATGCGTGTCTTGATGCTCTCCAAGGCCCTCGTCGTGGGCGCGTACCAGCGCAAACTCGAAGAGTTGGCCGCCCTACCCAACGTGGATCTGACCGTGGTCGTGCCCCCCGCCTGGCGTGAGGGCACGACCACGTTGACCCTTGACCGCGCCTACACCCACGGCTACCGTCTGGTCGTCGAGCCGCTACGCTTCAACGGCCATCACCACGTCCACACCTACCCCGGCCTGAGTCGCTGCCTGGACGAGGTCCACCCCGACATCCTCCATATCGACGAGGAACCCTACAACCTGGTGACCGGCCACGCCCTGTGGCTCGCCCAGCGGCGCGGCATGCGTGCCTTGTTCTTCACCTGGCAGAACATCCTGCGCCGCTACCCGCCGCCCTTCCGCCTCATCGAGAGGTATAGCTACCGGGTCGCCCGCCACGCCCTGGCGGGCAACCGTGAGGCCGCCGACGTGTTACGCGCCAAGGGCTATGCTGGCCCCGTGACTGTCATCCCCCAGTTCGGCGTCGATCCCGAGCAGTTCAAGCCTGCCCCCCGCGCTGGCGACGGCCCCTTCCGCATCGGCTATCTGGGTCGTTGGGAGCCATACAAAGGGGTGGACCTGCTGCTGGACGCGGCGGCCGGCCTACCCGGCGACTGGCGCGTCGAGGTGCGCGGCGGCGGCTCGGCCGGCGATGCCCTACGCGCCCAGGTCGCCCGCCTCGGTATTGCCGATCGGGTGGACTTTGCCCCCTACGCGCCGTCCACCGCCGTGCCGTACTACCTGGCCTGCCTGGATGCCCTGGTCCTACCCTCGCGCACCACCGCGTCGTGGAAGGAACAATTTGGCCGCGTGCTGGTCGAGGCGATGGCGAGCGGCGTGCCGGTCGTCGGGTCGGACAGTGGGGAGATTCCCAACGTCATCGGCGACGCGGGTCTGGTATTCCCGGAGGGCGACGCGCTGGCCCTGCGCGAGCGCCTGGCGCGTCTCATGGCCGACGCCGCCCTGCGCGCTGACCTGGCGGCTCGTGGCCGCGCCCGCGTCCTGGCCCACTACACCCACGCCCAGATTGCTCGCGAGACGTGGCAGGTCTACCAGGCGATGCTCGACGCCCCGCCTCTGGCCCCCTCTTCCCCTGGGAGAGGGCTGGGGTGAGGGTCTTATGGCCGACGAAGGACCAAGGACCAAAGGCGTAGCCCGAGGGGTCGCCCCCTTCCCTAGATTGCCCCCGACTGTCACCCCGACGGTAGGAGGGGTCTCTGCGGCGACAATTTGCAGAGATGCCTCGCCAAGCCTCGGCATGACGGTCTGATGATCAGGGGCGATGGATGGTCTCGAAGGTAGCGTGATTAGTGACAGGAGAGGGGGAAGTGGACCAGAGTCGTGTGGTCGAAATCCTGCATGAGATGATCGACCTGCTATCGAAGCATGGATACCCACAGATCGCCGACCGTCTGAGGGACATGGAGCACGTTTTCGTCGACCGCTATACTTCAGGCACAGCCAGTGGGCACGCGGCGGCGCTGAAGGAACTGTCGCTGTTGTACGGCGGCATGGGATCGCTGCAAGACTTGACCATCATCAGCCGACCCGAACATCCACTCACGCCGTCGGAGGACGCAGCGGCCAACGCGCGCCTGACCGACCTCCTGGCCGAACTGTCGGCATGGAGGCGTGCGGGGGAGCGAGAACATAGAAGCCAGGGGTAACGCCCCTGGCCATC
>CAZJJF010000162.1:0-8328 GCA_964546245.1 uncultured Anaerolineales bacterium | reverse complement strand
CGCCTTCCACAGCCAGCAATCGCCGGCCGATATCTACACCATCATCAGCGAAGGGCGAATCGCCAATATAATGCCGCCCTGGAAGGGCCGTCTGGCGCCCGACCAGTTATGGGACCTGGCCTACTACGCCTGGTGGCTTGGTACGGGCAGCGCCACCCTCGCGCGCGGCCAGGCGGTATGGCAGGCCGAGTGCTCAGCGTGTCACGGCGCGAGCGGCGCGGGCGTTCAAGGCGTCGATCTCAGCCAGGCTGGCCGCGCCATCACCTTCAGCCAGGCGGACCTGGCAGACCGAAGCATGGCGGCCAAGGATCACGCGCCGCTGTGGTCGAAGCTATCGGCGGCGGACCAGGCGGCGGCGTTGGCCTACGCCCGCGGCCTGGGCTTCGATGCGCCTGCTGCCCCGGTCTCGAACGGCGCGATTCGCGGCACGATTCGCAATGCCACGACCAACACGCCCGTCACGCCCGGCCAGGTGGTAAGCGCGACGCTGTACTCCTTCGTCGGAACTGCGCCCCAAGCGCCCGCGGCCGCACCGGTTGACAGTCAGGGGGCCTTCAAGTTCGAGGGGCTGACGGCCGGTGAGGATTACAATTATGGCGTTGGCGTGCTCTACAATGGTATCCAATACTTCAGTCCCCTGGTCAGGCTGACGGCGGATCAACCCACCCAGACGCCTGAGCTGAGGGTATACGAGACGACAGCCAGCGACCCTGGCATGCGCATCGGTCAGGTCCACGTCATCGCTGAGTTCCTGGATGCCAGGACGCTGCGTGTCGGCGAGCTATTCGAGGTGCAGAATCCGTCGCAGCGGACCTTCGTGGCCCCGGCGGGCGGCGCGACCCTGGAGATGAACCTGCCGCCGGG
The DNA here is from genome assembly GCA_964546245.1 of uncultured Anaerolineales bacterium. Classification (GTDB taxonomy): domain Bacteria; phylum Chloroflexota; class Anaerolineae; order Epilineales; family JAHCIE01; genus JAHCIE01. The sequence continues at coordinate 7,464 of CAZJJF010000162.1, read as the reverse complement.
CGCGACGAACATTCGCTTCCAGGACGAGGAGATCGACGCGACCTCGCTTCGCGACGGCAACAGCCTGCGCCTCAATATGCCCTGGATACCTGGCTCGCGCCAGGTGCTGCTGGCCTACGATCTACCGTACAATAGCAGCCTGCGCCTGAGCCGCGCCTGGCCGTATCCGACGGGTGAAGTCAACGTTCTAGTTGAGGACCTGGGCGTCCAGGTCTCGGCTGACGGCCTTCAGACGAAGCCAGCTATGGACACTCCCAACGGCGGCCGCTACCTCAGCCTGTCCGCGCCGTCTTTGGCGGCCCGTCAGGTGGTGAATCTGACGCTGAGCGGCACGCCGCGTATAGATGCGCCGGCGGTCGGTAGCGGCGGCCCCGGCCAGGCTGGGGCGGCAGCAGCCGTATCGGCGGCGCGGGTGCAGACGTCTTATCAAGCGGGGCTACGCTGGTTGGGCGTGTTGCTGGCCGGGCTGGCCGCGCTGGCGTTCCTGGCCTGGCCGCGGCTTCGCTCGTCCTCAGCGACGAGCGGACGCGAGAATCTCGCCGTGACGCGCGAGCGGCTGCTCGATCAATTGGCCGATCTCGACGATGCATATGCCCTGGGGGAGATGGGCGAGAGTGATTATGCGGTGCAGCGGGCGGATACGAAGGCGCGCCTGGTGGCCGCCATGCGGGCGCTGCGCGCTCAGGAGTGAGAGTCATGCCTCCGTTCGTGTGGATTGTTTACGGTCTGACGTTGATTGGTGTTGGCGTCTACGCCTACAGTATCTGGGCGCGCCGCACGCGGCTGACGCGCCGCATGGAGCAGCAGGATGATCATCGATCCCAGTAATGTCACGGCCTTTGCCTTCGGGCTGGCCTTCCTGGCAGGGCTGGTGTCGTTCCTATCGCCCTGTGTCCTGCCCCTCGTGCCCGCCTACATCGGCTACCTGGGAGCGAGCGCCATCGGCGTCGGCGGCCTCGACGGAACGGCGGCCTCTACCCTGGACGTGCGCCGTCGCACCATGACCAACGCCCTGTTCTTCGTCCTGGGCTTCTCGTTAGTGTTCATCCTGCTTGGCGCGACGATTGGACTGTTAGGCTTCTTCCTCCAGGACTTCATCACGGGGCTGGTCCGCGCGGGGGCGGCGCTGCTCATCGTATTTGGGGTGCGCGTCGCAGGGCTACGCCTGAGACTGGCCCAATGGCTCCTGGTAGCCGCACTCAGCGGCCTCGCCATGTACCTCATCAAAGTGGGGATCCCGCCGACCTTTGAGGTGCGCGGTGTCATGGACGCCCTGATGGTCTTCTGCCTGGTCATGTGCGCCGCCGATATGCCCGCGCCTTACCGCCTGCCGCTAGCAGTCGGGGCGGCCGCCTTCAACTTCTTTGGCAGCCCCTTCGGCCTGGTTGGCCCACTAGGGCCGAATGGCCTGACCGCCGAACCAATTCGTCTGCTGGCGCTGCTATTCGAGACAACACTGGTATTTCTCATCGGCATGTTCGTCTCGCAGACAGATGTCTTCTTCATGGAGAAGCGCTTCGAGATGCATCATTCCCCCGGCAGCGGTGGTATGGGGCCATCGATGCTCATGGGGGCCATCTTCGCGGCGGGCTGGACGCCCTGCGTGGGGCCGAACCTGGCGGCGATCTTCATGCTCGGCTCTGAGAGTCGCACTACACTGTTGGCCGCCGCGCTGCTGGCTGTGTATTCGATGGGACTGGGCCTGCCCTTCCTCGGCGTGGCCTTTGCCTTCGACCGCTTCTCTGGCCTGCTGCGCTATCTCAAGCAGTACATGGGCGTCTTCACCGCCGTCAACGGCACGCTGCTCGTCCTCATCGGCTGTCTCCTGCTGAGCGGGCGTCTGGCGACGCTGGCCCAGTTCGCCCCGCCCTGGTTGACCACCCTATGAGCGCATCCGGCGTGTCGCGGCGTGGTGTGGCGCTGGTCCTGGTGGGGCTGGCGGTCCTGACTGCGCTGGCGCTTGGTATCTGGCTGGGCGGGCGCGGTACTCAGGGCGGCGTGGTCACTGCGGCCGGGCGGCCGCTGACCGTCGAGCGCGACCAGTTGGCCCCCCTGTTCCGCCTCACGACGCTGGACGGCGTGGCAATGGACCTGGCTGACACCCAGGGGGATGTGGTTCTGGTGAACTTCTGGGCGACCTGGTGTCCACCCTGCCGCGCCGAGATGCCTGTCATCGAGGCTGCCTACCAGGCGCACAAGGACAAGGGGTTTCGCGTGCTGGCCCTGGATGTGCGCGAAGGCCAGGCTGAGGTAGCGGTCTATGCGCAGGAACTGGGGCTATCCTTCCCGATCCTGCTGGACCAGAGTGGCGATGTGGCGCTGGCCTACCGCGTGCAGAACCTACCGCGCAGCTTTCTCATCGACCGCCAGGGCCGGGTGGTGCGTATCCACCCCGGCGAGCTGACCCCTGAAACCCTCGAGCGTTATCTGCAGGAGCTGCTCTAGCCGGGCGTTTGACAAAGTCGCCCCGCGTGGGCACAATCAATGCGTCGCGGTTCCCATGTCGGCAGCCCCACGTTGCCTGGCACGAGGTAGAGCGCCGTGCGTCCGCTGATTGTTGCCCTTGTCATCCTCATGCTGGCCCTGGCCCCCTCGGCCGTCGCGGGTGGACCGTCGGGCGCGCCGCCCCAACTCTATCTCCCTGCGCGCCATTTCTGGCAGACCCAGAACAATTGTGGGCCGACGGCCGTCGCCATGGCCGCCAGTGTCTTCGGCATCGACGTCGACCCTCAGGTAGCGCGCTGGGCCTTGCGGCCGGAGCCGGAAAGCGTTGGTATGGACGCCAGCCGCGTCGATGCCTACGTGCGCCAGCTGGGCCTGGCGGCCCGGCCTCGCGTCAATGGCACGTCCGACCTGATTCGCCTCCTTCTCGCCGCCGATGTGCCGGTCGTGGTCAACCAGTGGTTGTCGCTGAGCCAGCGCATCGAGCACTATCGCGTGGTGGTCGGCTACGACACCATTGGGCGCGGGTTCTTTGTCCATGACTCGACCTATGGACCATACCTGTGGGTCAGCGAGGCCGATTTCATGGCTCTCTGGACACCGACGGGGCGACCATATGTGCCCATCTACCGCCCCAACCAGGAGAGCGCGGTAGCCGCCATCATTGGTCAGGATTGGGACACGGCCACGATGTACGGGCGAGCGTTTCTACGCGCCGCCGACGACGTGTGGGCCGCGCCCTCGGACCCGTGGGCATGGGCGCGGTTGGGTAGTTTTGCCTTTGCCTACGGTGACGGGGCGACTGCCCTTACCGCGTGGCGGGCCGCGCGCAGCCTGGGCCTGCCCCAAGGCGAGCTGTGGCTGCCGGGCTGGTTGGCCGCCGCCGCCCTGGACGAGGGCGACTACGCGGCGGCGCTAGGGTACGCTGACCAGGCGCTACGCCGCTACCCATCATGGTCAGGCCTGCATTACGTGCGCGGGATGGCCCTGGTGGGGCTGGGGCGGTCGGCCGAGGCGGCGATAGCCCTGCGCCGCGCCCTGGAACTTGAGCCGTCGAACTCGGCGGCGCGAACGATGTTGGAGTCCGTCAGTCGCTAGAGAAGCGGTGAACTGGGAAGAGAGAGGCTATGGAGTCGGATCGATCGGTGCGTCGCGAGGATAGCATCAGTAGTGCGATCAACAGCATCGTGATATGGTCAACACGCCATTGGACCCTGTTTGTCAACGGCATTGTGGCTATGTACGTGGCGCTCGCCTTCAGTGCGCCGCTGCTGATGATGGCGGGTTTGGAAGGCCCGGCGCGTCTGATCTATCTCCTGTTTCACGCCACCTGCCACCAATTGCCGCAACGCTCCTTCTTCCTGGGCGGCCCGGCCTTTGCCTACTCCTTTGACCAGATCGCGCCCCTGACTGGGGCAGCCACTGGCCTCGACCTGTTCTGGCATCCCATCTACGACGCCAGTCTCGGCCTGGGCTATCAGATCGCTTTCTGTCAGCGCGATACGGCCATCTATCTCGCGATCCTGATCACGGGGCTATTGTACAGCGCGACGGGACGCAAGTGGCGGCCCATTCCCTGGTGGGGGTTGGTGCTGTGCGCGGTTCCCATGGCCCTCGATGGCCTGTCGCAACTACCCGGCTGGCGGGAGAGTATCCCCGCGCTGCGAGTATTGACCGGCGCAATCTTTGGCGTCGGTGTCGTTCTGTTTGCCTATCCGCACCTGAACACCGCGATGCGTGAGATCGGGGCCAGCGCCACCGACACCCCGCCCACCTGGCAGGCATAGACAGCATGAGCATCCATTCTGCGCCGCGCCGCCTTCGCCTGGTCCTCACGGGACCGCCCGGATCTGGCAAGAGCACCCAGGCCGAGCGGCTGGCCGCGCACTTTGGCCTGGCTCACCTCTCCACAGGCCAGATTCTGCGCGAGGAGGTCGCGCGCGACTCGGCGCTCGGGCGGGAGGCGCAGCGCTACATGAGCGAGGGCCATCTTGTCCCATCGGCGCTCGTCAACGACATCGTCCAGGCAGCCATGCATCGGCTCAGAACCGGGGGCTTCGTCCTTGACGGCTACCCGCGCACCGTAGACCAGGCGCGCGCCCTGGACGGGATGCTGGCCGAGGAAGGGCTGAGTCTCGACTTAGCGATTCACATCGACCTGCCCGAGGCCGTGGCGCAGGCGCGCCTCGCTTCGCGCGTCGTGTGTCTTGGCTGCAAGACGGCCTATCAGCGCGCGGACCTGGGGGCGACCGTGACGCGCTGCCCCAAATGCGGCGGGGCGCTCGTTCATCGCGCCGACGACTCGCCTGAGGTTATCCACGAGCGTTTCGTTGTCTACGCTGATATGATGACACCAGTGCTAGACTACTACCGCGAACAGGGACGCCTGCGCGTAGTGGCTGGGGATGGCAGCCTGGATATGGTTGCCGACGGGGTTCTGGCGGCGCTGCCACAATCGTGACGCTGTTTGGCGGGCGGGGGTTGCGTCTGGTATCATTGTCAGTGGTCGCGAGCCGAGCGGCGTAACTGAGCGCGTTGAGTCTCGTCTTGTAGGGTGGCGCGCCGCTCGTGAGTCCGCATCAAGGAGAGAGAGACATGTCACGCTGGCTGATCAGCCTTGCGTTTGCCCTGTTTGTGATGGCGTTGGGCGGTACGGTGGCGGCGGTTATGGCGGCGACAGAAGCCCCGTCGGCGTCACCCGCTCGCGCGGCGCTGCAAACGACTGCCTATCCCTCGCCCACGCTGGCCGTCGCCTCGCCGACGGCGGGGTCGAACCAGTCGACGCCGGCTACCGTAGCCGTCACGGCGACCTCGCCCGCTACCCGCACCATTACGCCTACGTCGCTGCCGGTCACGCCCACGCCGATCAGTACCCCGACGCTGCCGGTGCAGTTCAATCCGCCGACAGCCACGCCCATTCGTATCCCCGGCCTGCCCGTGCCTGGCCCCGGCGACCGCCTGCCATCCACAGGCGGCTCGCTCATGTCGCTGTTCAACTTGCTGCTGCTGACCGGCGGTTTCGGCGCGGTGCTCTTCGCGGCGGGCCGATTCCTGCGGCGACGCTAGGCGTGGATGAAGCGCGGGATGTCCGCATCTTCGCGGCCCCTGGGGATAGCTGGCGACCTGCTGAGTATCCTGGGGCTGCTCATGATGGCCTTCGCGGGGTTTGTGCTGTGGCAGGAGGGACCGACTGCCCTGTTGGTGACGCTCAATCCCAATCCGGCCAGTTACGAGCGTCGCATCGGCGCGTCGTCGCGGCCCGTCGCCCCTGAGCGAGCCGCCCTACTCCGCGAGCTGTACCCGACGCCCACCGTGCCGCCGCGTCCGCCGGCCGCGCCTGCTGCGCTCGCCGCCCCCGAGCCGACGCCTGAATCGCTGCCCACGACTTCCCCGCTCGCCGCGCCGGCCCAGCTCGCACCGCTGCCGCCTGCTACGCCTGTGCCCGGCTCTGAGCCGCCCGCGCGCGTTCTCATCCCCAGCATCGGCGTCGACAGTCAGGTGGTCCAGGTCGGCCTCAATATCATTGACCACAATGGGGTACTGAGTCGCGAATGGGAGACGGCCGACTACGCGGCCGGCCACCACGACGGTAGCGCCAATCCTGGCCAGCTGGGGAACGTAGTCATCTCCGGTCACAACAACATCCAGGGGCGAGTCTTTCGCCTGCTGGAGCGTATCAAGCCGGACGCCGAGGTGATTCTCGAAACGGCGACCGGCCGACGCTATCGATACATCGTGCGCGAGCAGGTGATTGTACCGGAGACGGGGGTGAGCGAGGCCAGGCGGCGCGAGAATGCCGAATACATGGCCCAGACTGACGATGCCCGCTTGACCCTCATCACGTGCTGGCCCTATTGGACCAACACGCATCGTGTCATTGTCGTAGCCGAGTATGCAGGATTGGTGAGTCATGGCTGAGCGCCCGGTGGTGGCCCTGGTAGGCCGCCCGAATGTTGGAAAATCGACCCTCTTCAACCGCCTGATAGGCGAGCGAGTTGCCATTGTGGAGGATGTGCCAGGAACCACGCGCGACCGTCTGTACGGCGACGCGGAATGGACCGGCGTGCCCTTTGTCGTTATTGACACCGGTGGCCTGGCGAACGATCCGGCCAACGATATGGTGGCTGCTATTCGCTCCCAGGCCGAAGTTGCTATGGCAGAGGCGGATGTCATTGTCTTTCTGGTGGATGCAGCCGAAGGTGTGACGGCGGCCGATGAGGACGTTGCTGAGCGGTTGCGGTTGACGAAGAAGCCCATCGTCCTGGCGGTCAACAAGGCCGACAATGCTGAGCGGCGGCTGAACGCGGTGGAGTTCTATACGCTGGGCGTGGGTGAGCCTTTTCCCATCTCCGCCATTCACGGCACGGGCACGGGCGATGTGCTGGACCAGATTGTGGCACAGTTGCCTGTGACGCCGGAGGATGAGGCAGACGAGTCGGTGAAGATCGCGCTCGTGGGGCGGCCCAACGTCGGCAAGTCGTCACTGCTCAACCGCCTGTTGGGTGAGCAGCGCTCGATTGTCAGCGACGTGCCCGGCACAACCCGCGATGCCATCGACACCCAGATTCGCTACTCGGGCCAGGACATCACCCTCATCGACACGGCCGGCATTCGCCGTCGCGGCAAGGTGGAGGTGGGAATTGAGAAGTACAGCGTGCTGCGCGCCATGCGGGCTATCCAGCGGGCCGATGTGGCCCTGCTGCTGACCGACGGCGCGGAAGGCATCACAGCCCAGGATGCTCACATCGCGGGCTATATCATCGAGGAGGGCAAGAGCGCGGTCCTCCTCGTCAACAAATGGGACCTGGTCGAGAAGGATAGTCAGACACTCAACGAGTATGCGCGCAAGGTGCGGGGCGCATTGAACTTCGTGGACTACGTGCCCGTGTTGTTCATCTCCGCCCTGACGGGTCAGCGGGTCAACCAGGTGATTCCCACTGCACTGCGTGTCTACGAGGCGCGCTTCCAACGTATCCCTACGGCGGAGCTCAACCGCTTGTTACAGGACGCGGTCGCCCATCA